>CALLLY010000164.1 GCA_938008205.1 uncultured Granulosicoccaceae bacterium | reverse complement strand
AAAGCCAGTAAGTCTCCGAAACGTGGTGCGATTATTGAGCTTGCCGAAGGTGCCAGTGCGTTAATTACCGGTCGCCAGGAGGACTTCTTTGAGGTGACTTTTAATACCGAACAACCCTTGCTTGAGTATCTGGAAACTCATGGCCGCCTTCCACTGCCACCTTATATTCGCAGAGAAGCTAACGATGCCGATAATGAACGGTACCAGACAGTGTTTGCTTCCGAGGTAGGGGCAGTAGCAGCGCCGACGGCAGGTCTACATTTCGATGAAAGTTTGCTTGAGCGTTGTCAAGATAAGTCTATAAAAACAGCTTTTTTAACACTGCATGTTGGTGCGGGAACTTTTCAGCCAGTGCGTGAAGATGATCTGAATAACCACCGAATGCATAGCGAGCGTGTGGTGGTTTCGCAGTCGCTTTGTACGCAAATAGTAGACTGTAAAGCGCAGGGCGGGCGTGTTATTGCAGTCGGCACCACGGTAGTGAGAGCATTGGAATCAGCGGCACAGAACGGAACCTTGCAGTCATTTGACGGAGACACTCGTTTGTTTATAAAACCCGGTGATCGGTTCAACGTTATTGATGGCATGGTGACTAACTTTCACCTGCCTAAATCGACTTTGCTCATGCTGGTGTGCGCGTTTGGTGGTTATCAGCGTATGCTCAATGCGTATCAGGAAGCTGTGACTAATCAATATCGTTTTTTCAGCTATGGTGATGCAATGTTGATCTTCCCGCCTAACACATCTAACGGCAAGCACGTTTAATGGAATTTTCGTTAAACCACACAGATGGTGATGCACGGCGAGGCGTTTTGAAAACCGCCCACGGTGAGATACAAACACCGATCTTCATGCCAGTGGGCACCTACGGCACTGTGAAAGCAATGTCGCCGGAAGAGCTGTGGCAATCGGCCGCACAGATCATTCTGGGTAACACTTTTCATTTGATGCTACGCCCCGGTACTGAAGTCATCAGGTTGCATGGAGATCTCCACGATTTTATGCAGTGGCAAGGGCCGATCCTGACAGACTCGGGCGGCTTTCAAGTGTTCAGTCTGGCCAAGATGCGCAAAATCACCGAGAAGGGCGTGTCGTTTAAAAGCCCGATTGACGGTAGCGATGTGTGGCTTGACCCCGAGGTGTCCATGCAGGTGCAACGCGATCTCGGATCCGACATTGTTATGTGTTTTGATGAGTGTACACCCTATCCGGCAAGTCGCACGGTTGCTGCAGAATCTATGGAATTGTCGATGCGCTGGGCCCGGCGTTGTCGTGACGCGCATAATCAACTGCAAAATACCAACGCGTTGTTCGGTATTGTGCAGGGTGGAATGTACACAGATCTGCGAAAACGTTCTTCAGAGGCGCTGATTGATATTGGATTTGATGGCTATGCCGTCGGTGGGTTGGCAGTCGGAGAGCCAAAGGACGAGCGCGAACAGGTACTTAGTGAAACAGTGCCGATGTTACCCAGCGACGCCCCGCGCTACTTGATGGGGGTAGGCAAACCGGAAGATATTGTCGAAGCGGTACGGCGTGGTATCGATATGTTTGATTGCGTTATGCCAACCCGGAACGCTCGCAACAACACTATTTTCACCAGCCGTGGCACCCTGAAATTGCGCAATGCCAGGCATCGTACCGACACCGGACCGTTGGATGAAGAATGCGATTGTTATACGTGCCAGCACTACTCGCGTGCGTATCTGTACCACCTGAGCAAGTGCGGTGAAATTCTTGGCGCGCGGCTCAACACTATTCACAATGTCCGCTTTTACCTGCGGCTAATGGAAAACATCCGGTCTGCTATTGAGGCTGGAAATTTCGAACAATTCGCGAGTCGCTTTTACGCTGATCAATCGCGCGGTGTGTAACGGCATGTGGCATACTTCGCGGTTTGGCGGTTTCCAAACTTAACCTGACCCGTAGGAGTAACCCATGTCATTCTTTATCTCTGATGCTCACGCGCAAGCGGCCGCTGGTGGCCCGTCCTCTGTTTTCAGTCTGGCGTTGCCGTTTATTTTGTTGGCGGTATTCTATTTTCTGATGATTCGGCCTCAGCAAAAAAGAGTCAAAGAGCACAAAGCCATGGTTGAAGCGCTGAAAAAAGGCGACGAGGTGGTTACCAGTGGCGGGCTTGGCGGTACGATTACCAAAGTGGGTGATGGTTTTCTGCAAGTCCAGGTCGCGCCCAATGTGGAAGTCACTGTCCAGCAGAACGCGATTGCATCGCTGCTACCTAAAGGTACCTTGAAAAAGGCCTGATCGGCTCACTTGGCACCAGCTCTTTATAACCGTAAATCTGGTCATACGTTACAGGTTTACCGGGCACCCTCGTAGCTTGCACGGGGTGCCAGGCTGGTGATTACAGATTTTCTGGCTACACTTTTTCAGATCCTCTCTCGGTCTTGTTCATGATCAATAAATATCCTCTCTGGAAATACCTGCTGTTGGCACTGGTGCTGATTTGCGGGCTCTTGTTTGCCTTGCCTAATCTGTTTGGCGATCATCCCGCGGTACAAATCTCTCCCCGTACCGGAGATATCGATCCGCAGTTGCAGGAAACTGTGGCGCAAACACTTACAGACGCGGGTGTTTCTGACTTTTCATTTCGCGCCGAAGATAACCGCCTGCTGGTGATTTTGTCGGATGGCGAATCTCAGAAGAAAGCGCATGAAGTGATTGACCTGGCGGTCAATGATCGCAACACCACTGCACTCAATCTGGTGCCGGCAACCCCTGACTGGCTGCGCAGCTTCGCCAAACCTGTCGGACTGGGGCTGGACTTGCGCGGCGGGGTGCACTTTCTGATGGAGGTGGACATGGTATCCGCGATTCAATCAGTGGAAGAGCGTTTTGTCGATGAGTTTCGAACCGTGATGCGTGAAAACAAGGTCCGCTTCAGAAGTCCGTCGTATGGAGAGAAAGGCGTCACCGTACGCTTCGCGGACGCATTGCAACGCGATAATGCATTAGCCTTGCTGGAGCAGGAATACCGGGACCTTCAATTTGAAGTTTCACAGGATGACAAAGAATTCTACCTTCACGCAGGCCTTACTGAGGAAGCTCGTGAAACCGAGCGCCGTTCAGCTTTGCAGCAAAATATTATTACGCTTCGTAATCGAGTGAATGAGCTGGGCGTGGCTGAGCCGATTATTCAACAGCAGGGCCGTGAAAGAATACTGGTTCAGCTACCGGGCGTTCAGGATACCGCACAGGCCAAGGAAATTCTCGGTGCGACAGCAACGCTCGAATATAGAATGGTGCACGGTACCGCAGCCGACTGGTTTGCTGCAAAAGACTCAGGACGTGTCCCTCCCAATGCCAAGTTGTACACCAATCGTGAAGACGGTGGTCCGGTACTGTTGCAGCGAAAAGTGATTGTCACCGGTGATCAGATTAAAGATGCCTCTTCCGGAATTGATACGCAAAGCGGATCGCCAGCCGTATTTATCTCCCTCGATGGTGCCGGTGCCAAGCGTATGCAGAAAGTCAGTGCCGACAATATTGGTAATCCAATGGCAGTGGTTTTCATTGAAAACCGGGTTACTACCAAACGCGTAGACGGCGAGATTGTAAAAAATCGCGAGCGCGTAGAAGAGGTGATTAACATAGCGACCATTCGTGATGTTCTGAGTCATCGATTCCAGACCACCGGGCTTGAAACTGGCGAAGCCCGCAATTTGTCGCTGCTGTTGCGAGCAGGTGCACTGAAAGCGCCGGTAGAAATTGTTGAAGAGAGAACGGTGGGTCCAAGCCTCGGACAGGACAACATCGACAGCGGAAAGTTATCTGTGATGATCGGCCTGGCACTGGTACTGATTTTTATGGCGATTTATTACAAAGTATTCGGCATCATTGCCGACTTTGCTCTGGTCGCGAATCTGGTGTTGATTATGGCAGTGCTTTCTGCGTTGCCAACGACACTGACTTTACCCGGTATTGCCGGCATCGTGTTAACAGTTGGTATGGCAGTGGATGCCAATGTACTAATTTTTGAGCGAATACGAGAGGAGTTGCGCGCAGGTAATGCGGTGCAGGCGGCGATCAACGCTGGCTATGAAAAAGCCTTTTCAACCATCGCCGATGCCAATATCACCACGTTGATTGCTGCCGTAGTTTTATTTGTATTCGGAACCGGACCTATTAAAGGTTTTGCAATCACATTGAGTATTGGAATCGTTACCTCAATGTTCACCGCTATCTTCGGTACCCGCGCCATTGTGAACTGGCTGTACGGTGGTAAGCGTGGGCTGAAAGCCCTCCCGATCTGATACTTCACTGTTAAATAGATTCGAGTTCGAAGAATAGCAATGGCCAAACAAAAGCAATTGAAAGAAGCGCGCTATAACATCATGGGGTTTCGTCGCCCGGCGATGTTTTTATCACTGGCGCTGATCGTTATCTCCATAGTGGCGCTTGCCATTCGCGGGTTAAATTTCGGTATCGACTTTACTGGTGGTTATGTCGTTGAAGCTGGCTTCGAACAATCCGCAGATCTCGCTGCCATTCGAAGCAACCTTGCAGACAACGGTTTCGACGATGCGGTAGTGCAGTTTTTTGGTACTGAAAGCGAAGTGATGGTGCGGCTGGCACCACGTGAAGGCTTGAGTGGAGCCGAGATAAACACGCAGGTAAAAACGGTACTCGATAATGCCGGTCAGGGTGACGTGGATTTGCGTCGTGTTGAATTTGTCGGTCCTCAGGTTGGTGAAGAACTTAGAGAACAGGGTGGATTGTCTGTGCTACTGGCGCTTGGGGCGATAGTTATCTATGTCTGGCTGCGTTTTGAAAAGAAGTTTTCGGTTGGTGCGGTTGCCGCTCTGGTACACGATGTATTGATCACACTGGGTGTATTCGCCATTACTCAAATTGAATTTGATCTTAGTGTGCTCGCCGCATTGCTTGCCGTGATTGGTTATTCGCTTAACGATACCATTGTGGTGTTCGACCGCATAAGGGAAAACTTTCTCACGTTAAAGAAAGTGACTACCGAGCAGACCATGAATATCTCGATCAACCAGACTCTGTCTCGAACGATCATCACTTCACTGACTACATTGCTTGTGTTGTTTGCGTTGTTTTTTATTGGCGGCGAGGCAATTAAAAGCTTTTCAATTGCCTTGATCATTGGCGTCGTGGTTGGTACCTACTCATCAATCTATGTGGCAAGTTCCAGTGTGCTCGCATTGGGTGTGGTACGGGAAGATATGTTGCCGGTGGAAAAGGAAGGATCGCCGGAACTCGACGAAATCCCTTAGTGACGATGCGCCGGAGAAGTCAGAGTTCGGTAATTTTTAACTGATTGAAAGTCCGAACCATAGAGTCGAATACTTTCGGTGAGGCAGCGATAACGTTGCCCGACTCAAACCAGTTTTCATTGCCTGTCATATCGCCGATTAGTCCACCTGCTTCTCGCACCAGCAGTGCGCCTGCTGCCACGTCCCACTTGCTGAGGCCAAACTGCCAGTAGCCATCCAGCCGACCGGCAGCAACATAAGCCAGATCAAGAGCGGCACTGCCCTGGCGTCTCATGCCCGAAGCACTCTCGCTAAAAGCGTCCAGAGTACGGCGGTAACGTCGGTATCCGTCCGGTTTGCTGTGGCCGAATCCCGTGCTTAGCAGTGCTGCGTCGATGCTTCTTTTTGCCACCCGCAAACGTTTGCCATCGAGTGTTGCACCGGCGCCGCGAGTTGCGGTAAAGAGCTCCTGACTCACCGGGTTGTAAATCACTGCCTGTTCTATTCTGTTGTGTTGCGCAGCAGCAATTGACACACAAAAAGAGGGGTAGCCATGCAGATAGTTTTTGGTGCCGTCCAGCGGGTCGATGTACCAGACGAACTCGGCATCCGGATTGCCGCTGATACCGCTTTCTTCACAAACAAAGCCGTGGTCAGGATATGAACGTGACAGCGTTTGAATGATTTCAGCTTCGGCCAGCCGATCGACTTCAGAAACAAAATCCTTATGGCCTTTTGTTTCTATTTTTATCGAGTCGAGTCTGTCCATGTGTCTGGTCAGGACACGTCCACCGGCACGGGCGGCACGGACAGCGATGTTCAGCATCGGGTGCATATTTCTGGTCTAGGGGTGAAGAGCGCGTAGCATAGCATTGTGACCGGTCATAATGTGTTGGTCGTGCCTTGGAAATGCGGTACTTTTGGCGATTGTGAATCAGTATCGCCAATTATCATGAAAAACACCTGTGAATAAAAAGAGCTGCAGCATTGTTCTTGTAGAAACTTCCCATCCGGGTAATATCGGCGCCGCTGCCCGTGCGATGAAAAACATGGGGTTGTCGCGGCTGGTGCTGGTTAGGCCTTGCGAGTATCAAACTTACGATTGTTATGCGCGAGCTTCAGGTGCTGAGGATATTGTTGATGCTGCAGTGGTGTTTGATGATCTTGCGACTGCGGTGGAACAGGAAACGCTGGTGATCGGTACCAGCGCCCGGTTGCGGTCACTGGCGTGGCCTCAGCTTAATCCACGTGAGTGTGCGGCCAGCATTTCCGATCATACCGACCGGGCTGGTAATGCCAGTGTCGTTTTTGGTCGCGAGCGTTCTGGCTTAACTAACGAAGAGCTGTCGCTCTGCTCAACTTTGCTGCATATTCCGACCGCAGAAGATTTCAGCTCATTGAATGTCGCCGCGGCGGTGCAGGTGGTGTCTTACGAGTTGATGATGGCTGGCGCCACAGTGTCACAAAACCAAAGCAGTGAAGAACTGCCTGCACCGCAACAGGATATGGAGCGATTCTACGAGCATTTCTTCTCTGTGCTGACACGCCTTGGTTACCATGATCCGGAAAACCCCAGGCACTTGCCGTTGCGGATTCGGCGATTGTTCAACCGCGCGCAACCGGATCGCACAGAGTTGCAGGTGTTGCGAGGATTTTTCGCAGCGATTGACAAGAAAATCAGCTGAGCGAATTAAATTTTCAGGGCAATGGTTTGTTTTTCCAACACAAGCCTTATAATACCCAAGTAAACTGATCGGGTATAAGGTGATGCTGGCAAAAATCAAGGAGGACATTTACTGCGTTTTCGACCGTGATCCGGCGTCGCGTACTGTTTTCGAGATCCTGACCACCTATCCCGGTACCCATGCGTTGTTGATCTATCGGTTTGCGCATTTTCTCTGGAGCAAGAACCTCAAATGGCTGGCGCGGGCATTCTCATACTTCGGTCGCTGGTTTACCGGCATTGAAATTCACCCCGGAGCGACAATCGGCCGGCGATTTTTTATCGATCACGGCACTGGTGTGGTCATTGGAGAAACTGCCGAGATTGGCGATGACGTGACGCTATACCACGGCGTGACGCTCGGTGGCACCACATGGCGCAAGGGCAAGCGCCATCCGACCGTGGAAGATAACGTGGTGGTCGGTGCCGGGGCGAAGATTCTGGGCCCGATTACAGTCGGTAAGAACGCCAGAGTCGGCTCCAATGCCGTGGTGCTTAAGGATGTGCCCGAGGATGCAACAATGGTTGGTATTCCTGCCAGAGAGGTCAAACGGGACAGGAGTGCAATTGAGCGTCAGCGTCAGCAAACGGCATCCAAAATCGGCTTTGACGCGTACGGAGTTACGGAAGATATGCCGGACCCGATGGCCGAAGCGGTTAATCAGTTGTTGGATCATATCCATGCAACGGATAAACGCTTTGATGAAATGTGCTGTGCTCTAAGGAAGCTGGGCGAGCATGTAGAGTCTGTGCAACCCCTCGAATTAAACGACTGGATGCAACAATGCAGGCAGGAAGCAGGTGGTTCATCAGCGCAGAAAAGTACGCAGAGCGCGGAAACACCGGTGCAGGACGATCAGAACAGAGTTGCCAGCTGAAATGGCGTTGTCACACGGTGATCTATTCTTGACTGATTTCGTAGGAAATGTACACTGGTGCCGGAATCAGGAGCGCTCATGAAGCTGACAACACGCGGCAGGTATGCAGTGACAGCGATGCTCGATCTGGCGCTTCACTCTGAAGACGGGCCGGTCTCGCTGTCCGACATTTCAGATCGTCAGGAGATATCTCTGTCGTATCTTGAGCAACTTTTTTCGAGGCTCAGACGAAACGACCTGGTTATCAGTACCAGAGGTCCTGGCGGCGGATACACCGTGGCGAGGCCGCTCACAGAGGTGGTGGTCGCAGATATTGTTCTGGCAGTGAACGAGTCTGTTGATGCAACACAGTGCAGTGGCCAGAAAAACTGTCACCAGCACGGTCGGTGTCTTACCCACGATTTGTGGGAAAGCCTGAGCCAACAGGTAGAGAATTTTCTTCGTGGAATTTCTTTGCATGACTTAATCAACTGCGAGCCGGTAAGACAGGTCGCAGAGAAGCAGAATCAAAGAGTGGTGTTCCACGGTAACGAAATTTCGTTGTCTGAACGCCAAAACAGTTAATTTGCGGGCTGTAAAACAGCAGCATCAAGAAGCAATAAAGGAAAATGTAAAGTGTCCAGTTTGAACATACCTGTTTATCTTGACTATTCAGCAACTACGCCGGTTGATGAAAGAGTTGCCAAGGCGATGGCAGATTGCCTGACTTTGCAGGGTAATTTCGGTAACCCGGCTTCCAGATCTCACGTATTTGGCTGGAAGGCAGAAGATGCCGTGACAGAGGCCCGCAACAACGTTGCAAAGCTGATCGGTGCCAACCCTAAAGAGATAGTCTGGACCTCCGGCGCCACTGAGTCGGACAATCTGGCGATCAAAGGTGCGGCACACTTCAACGCACGAAAAGGCAAGCACATTATCACGGTAAAAACAGAGCATAAAGCGGTGCTCGATACTTGCCGGCAGCTTGAGCGCGAAGGATTTGAGGTCACCTACCTCGATCCTGAAGACAACGGCTTACTCGATATCAATAAGCTCGCAGCGGCGATTCGCGAAGACACAACACTTGTCTCAGTGATGCATGTGAACAACGAAATCGGTGTTATACAGGACGTCTCGGCAATTGGTGCACTCACCCGATCCAAGGGTATTGTCTTCCATGTTGACGCTGCACAGAGCCCCGGAAAAGTAGCCATTGATGTTGACGCGATGAATATAGATCTGCTTTCGTTATGTGCACACAAAGCATACGGTCCCAAAGGAATCGGTGCGTTGTACGTCAGAAGAAAGCCTCGTATTCGCATTGAGGCGCAAATTCACGGTGGCGGACATGAGCGTGGTATGCGTTCCGGTACACTGGCAACGCATCAGATTGTCGGCATGGGTGAGGCCTTCAGGATTGCTCATGAAGAAATGGTCGAAGAGAATGCGCGTGTAGAAGCACTGCGTGACCGTCTGTACAACGGTTTGAAAGATATGGAAGAGGTTTATGTAAACGGCGATCTCGAACAACGTATCCCTGGCAATCTTAATATTAGTTTCAATTTCGTTGAGGGTGAAAGCCTGATGATGTCACTGAAAGATATTGCTGTTTCAAGTGGCTCTGCGTGCACCAGCGATAGTCTTGAGCCGTCCTACGTGCTGCGTGCATTAGGTCGTAATGACGAACTGGCCCATAGCTCCTTACGATTCACGTTGGGGCGATTTACTACTGAAGAAGAAGTAGACTTTACCGTTGCCGAAGTTCGAAAGGCAGTAGAGAAGCTACGTGATCTATCGCCGCTTTGGGATATGTTTAAAGACGGTGTCGATCTGGATACCGTTCAGTGGGCTGCACACTAGCACCACTAATTCGATAACAATCAATCAACTGAACCAACAGGAAAAAAGATCATGGCATATAGCGACAAGGTAATTGATCATTACGAAAACCCACGTAACGTCGGCAAGATGGACGCGAACGATGAGAATGTCGGTACCGGTATGGTTGGAGCGCCAGCTTGCGGTGACGTGATGCGACTGCAAATCAAGGTTGATGACAATGGCGTGATTGAAGATGCCAAGTTTAAAACCTACGGATGTGGTTCCGCCATCGCATCATCTTCACTGGTAACCGAGATGGTAAAAGGTAAGACTTTGGATGAGGCAGCCGCCATCAAAAACATGGAAATCGTGGAAGAGCTTGCTCTGCCTCCAGTGAAAATTCATTGTTCAGTACTTGCTGAAGATGCAATCGCAGCGGCAATTGCAGATCTGCGTGAAAAGCGTGGTGAAGCAAAAGCGGAAAGTGCTGCTTAGCAGATAGATTTGGATAGAAAGTCGTTATGGCCATTACTCTTACTGACGCGGCAGCTGATCGTGTAAAGACCTTTATGGACAACCGAGGCAAGGGCATTGGTTTGCGCCTGGCAGTTCGGACAACTGGATGTTCTGGTATGGCCTATGTAATCGAGTTCGCTGATGAACTCGACGAAAGCGATGTGGTTTTCGAAGACAACGACGTTACAGTCGTTGTCGATCCTAAGAGCCTGGTGTACCTCGATGGTACCGAGCTTGATTTTGGTAAAGAAGGATTGAACGAGGGGTTTAAGTTTAGAAACCCCAATGTCAAAGACGAATGCGGTTGTGGCGAAAGTTTTACCGTCTAGCAGAGTCTAAGTGAATACTGCCACACCAGATCTTCGTCAGAATTACTTCGAGCTGTTCGAGCTGCCCGTCAGCAGCGCTGTCGATAAAAAAGCACTACGAACACGCTATATGGCGTTGCAGCGAGAGTTTCATCCAGACAAATATGCGGCTGCAGATGACCAGCACCGGCGTATGGCGGTACAGATTGCCGCGATGGTAAACGAAGCTCATGACACTCTGGCCGATCCATTGAAGTGTGCAGAGTATTGTCTCAGGTTGCAGGGTGTGGAGATCGATGCCGAGACTGACTCAAGTATGGATACCGCTTTCCTAATGGAACAAATGGAATGGCGGGAGAAGCTGGAAGACATTACCGATGCAGGCAGCGAGGCACGTGCGCAGCTTAGTGACTTGAGAGCACAGATTGCAAATAGCGTAGAGTCTATCGGTGGTGAAACTGCCGGTAAGCTTGAACAGAAAGATACTGCCGGTGCGCGCGAGTTAATCCGCAAATGGCAGTTTCTGGTGAAAATTGACCGCGAAGCACAAGCTGTTGGATCTCAACTCGATGATTAGTCTTGTACGCTGGAGCATCGTGTTAAATACATTACTCCTTTCTACATAATACTCTGGCTTGAGATAAATCCATCGTGGCCTTGTTGCAAATTTCTGAACCCGGGCAATCGACTGCGCCGCACCAGCACCGGCTGGCAGCGGGTATTGATCTGGGAACCACCAATTCACTGGTTGCAACGTTGCGCAGCGGGTTGCCAACTGTACTTAACGATGAACAGGGTCGCGCAATCCTGCCTTCAGTGGTGCGCTATGACCAATCCGGTGTTTCAATCGTAGGCGTTGAGGCCCGTGACACTGCCTTTGAAGATCCTCACAACACGATTAGCTCAGTGAAAAGGCTTATTGGCCTGAGTGCAGAAGATATTGCTGCCAGCCATCCGCTACTTAAAATTGAGGCGACTGATGATACGGTGCCGCGCCTTGCCACTGCTGCCGGGGGTAAAACCGCGATTGAGGTTTCTGCAGAGATTCTGTCGAGCTTAAAAACACGAGCTGAAAAATCACTGGGCGGTGAACTGACCGGTGTTGTCATCACTGTGCCTGCCTATTTTGACGATACCCAACGTCAGGCTACCAAAGATGCTGCCCAGCTTGCCGGCTTAAAGATTCTCAGACTTATTAACGAGCCAACGGCTGCTGCCATTGCTTATGGGATTGACCAAAAAGACAGTGATACCACTATTGCGGTGTACGATCTTGGCGGTGGCACCTTTGATATTTCTATTTTGCGATTGGAACGCGGTGTGTTCGAAGTGCTGGCCACCGCAGGAAATACAGCGCTTGGCGGTGATGACATTGATTCGGCGATAGTTCAGTGGATAACCGGGCAGGGCACAATCAGTGTCGGTGAAGATGCTGGGTTGCAACGCAAGTTGCTGGATGTCGCAAAGAAAGCAAAGCATGCACTCAGCGAGGCGGATACCACCACAATAGAGCTGCGCTATCAGGACATTGAATGGGTCGGTGAGCTAGCGCGAGATCAGTTCGAAGCACTTATTGGTTCGCTGATAGAAAAGTCTATCGCGTCATGTAAAAGAGCGCTAAATGATGCTGATCTTGAGCCCTCTGCCATCGATGAAGTAGTTATGGTTGGTGGTTCTACACGGGTACCCGCAGTTCGCCAAACTGTCAGTGATTTTTTTGCACAGGATGTTTTAACCTCGATAAACCCTGATGAAGTAGTTGCCCTGGGCGCAGCAATACAAGCAGATATTCTCGCAGGCAATAAGCCGGATAGTGATCTTCTGTTACTTGATGTGGTGCCATTGTCGTTGGGTATTGAAACCATGGGTGGGCTGACCGAACATATTATTTCTCGCAATACGACTATACCGGTTGCCCGAGCACAGGAATTTACCACTTACAAGGACGGTCAGAGCGCAATGGCTCTGCATATAGTGCAGGGCGAACGGGATCTGGTGCAGGACTGCAGATCGCTGGGACGCTTTGAACTGCGAGGCATTCCTGCGATGGTGGCTGGTCAGGCGCGTATCCAGGTGATTTTTCAGGTAGATGCCGACGGACTGTTAACCGTGAGTGCACTCGAGAAAACCAGTGGTGTGGCAGCCGAAGTCCACATCAAGCCATCATACGGGCTTTCGGACACTGAAATTGAATCCATGATTCTCGACTCCATGAAACATGCAAAACAGGATGTTCAATCGCGTATGTTGCATGAGCAGAGAGTGGAGGTCGATCGCACCATAGAAGCTCTTGATGCTGCCATGCAGAAAGATGGCGATAAATTTCTCGATGCGCAGGAACAGGCCGCGATTGGTGAGGCCAAAGCAAAAGTTTTGCTGGCACGCGAGGGTGACGACAGTGAAGCGATCAAAAAATCTCTGCGCGCGCTTGAGGCTACCAGCGAACAGTATGTTGCCCGTCGGATGAATGCATCTGTCGGTGAAGTTATGCGCGGCAAATCGATCAACAATTACGACGAACAGGAAACTACCTCTTAATGCCCAAAATTACTGTACAACCGCATGAGGAAATTTGTCCGGACGGAGCGACTCTGGAAGTGCAAAGCGGAATCTCAATATGTGACGCTCTGCTGGGGGCGCACATTCATATCGAACATGCCTGTGAAAAGTCCTGCGCCTGCACAACCTGCCATGTCTACGTTCGAGAAGGAATAGACTCGCTGGATGAAGCAACCGAGCTTGAGGAAGATTACCTGGACAAAGCCTGGGGGGTCGATCCGGAGTCTCGGTTGAGCTGTCAGGCAATTGTTGAGGATACCGACCTGATCGTCGAGATCCCCAAATACACCATCAACATGGTTTCCGAGAATCACTAGTTTCCAAAGAGGCCTTAAGCAATGGTACTGAAATGGACGGATTCGCTCGAGATAGCGATTCAACTCGATGAGACCCACCCGGATGTCGATCCTCTACAAGTTCGATTTACGGATTTGCATGCCTGGGTCGTGGCGCTGGAAGAGTTTGACGACGACCCGCAAAAGTCCAATGAGAAAATTCTCGAAGCGATTCAAATGCTTTGGATTGAAGAGCGGGAGGATTAATTCGGCGGCGATGGGCTGTATCCGTTGAGTGGATAGTTGACGAAAAGCGTCTATCCTCAGTGTGCACCAATCGGATTGCAAAGAAGGTTTGACGACAGTAGCAAGCACGCGTAAACTCGCGCCTCTTGTGTTGTCGGAACCGTCATCGTGAAATCGGGGCATAGCGCAGCCTGGTAGCGCATCTGCTTTGGGAGCAGAGGGTCGCAGGTTCGAATCCTGCTGCCCCGACCAATTTTTACGAGACGATTCATCAGCAAACCCGGTTATCGGTGAATATTGCGCCCGTAGCTCATTTGGATAGAGCATCGGCCTTCTAAGCCGAGGGTAGCAGGTTCGAATCCTGCCGGGCGTGCCATTTTCGTCCAGTTACCGGGTTGGCAATGGCGGCGAAAAGATTCGGTTTGTAGCAGGTTCAGTTCAGTGGTGGGCGTAGCTCAGTTGGTAGAGCGCAGGATTGTGATTCCTGTGGTCGTGGGTTCAAATCCCATCGTCCACCCCAACTTTCTCTTCAACCCTATAAACACTGGCCTTCAAGGCCTGTCACGGCGGTAAACTTAGCCGCTAATCTACTGGTGACGAGATTAAGGGTTGTTTTATAATGGTCGGGTTAACGCGCGAGTGTGGCGGAATTGGTAGACGCGCTGGATTTAGGTTCCAGTGGGGCAACCCGTGGGAGTTCGAGTCTCCCCTCTCGCACCAACTTTTGCCTGACGGAAATGCGATCTGCACTTCCGGCGGCAATACCCCCGACAATGTAATACACAATCGCTGTCTGGACGCTCGTCCGCAGCTAAACTAACTAACCGCTTTATTTTGAAACAGTCTATTAGGACTGGTTGAGGTCATCATGCAGGTAACCGAAGAATCCGCGAATGGACTTGAGCGAAAAATCGTCGTCGAGGTTCCAGCCGAGAAAATCGACGACGCCGTAACCAAGAAGTTGCATTCAATTGCAAAGACAGCGCGGATTAACGGGTTTCGCCCTGGCAAAGTGCCAATGAAGGTCATTCGCAAGAGATACGGTGGCCATGTCAGACAGGAAGTGCTCGGTGACGTAATTAACGAGAGCTACCGCGAGGCATTGGAGCAGGTCGACTACAGGCCCGCTGGTATGCCTGCCATTGAGCCTGTCGTAGACGAAGGTGAAAACAGCGAGCCTTCGGAAGGATTTCGATACCGCGCCACGTTCGAGGTTTTTCCTGAAATTGAAGTTGCCCCGTTGGCGGGCAAATCTATCGAAAAGAAAGTTGCCAGTGTGGAAAGTGGCGATCTTGACGAAATGATTGAAACGCTTCGTAAGCAACGTGTGAACTGGGTTGAGGTTGATCGACCGGCGAAAACTGATGATCAGGTGACGATGGATTTTGCCGGCAGCATCGACGGTGAAGAATTTGATGGCGGTAGCGCCAAGGAAGCGCCACTGGTATTGGGGTCAGGTTCCATGATCCCCGGGTTTGAGGAGCAACTGGAAGGGGTTACCAAGGGTGAGTCACGAACCGTCAAGGTAAGTTTTCCGGAAGATTACCGCGCCACTCATTTGGCTGGTAAGGAAGCCGAGTTTCAGATTACCGTGCATGCCGTCAAGGAATCTGAGCTGCCGGTTGTCGATGAAGAGTTCGCCAAAGGCTTTGGTGTAGAGGAGGGCGGTGTAGAGACGCTGCGTTCTGACATTCAGAAAAATATGGAGCGTGAGCTATCCCAGTCGCTCGATAACCTGAACAAGCAGGCTGTGATGGACCTCCTGTTGGAAAATAACGATTTCGATGTGCCTTCGAGCATGGTGAAAGATGAAATCGGTCGATTACGTCAGCAAATTACCAGTCAAATGCAGGGTGCTGGCGGTACTGAAACGCCCGAGCTTGCCGATGAACTGTTTCAGGACGATGCACATCGCCGCGTGAAGCTTGGCTTGTTGATTTCCGAGATTATCAAGCAGCAGGAAATCAAGGCTGACCCCGACAAGGTGAAAGAGGCGATCGAGACGATTGCATCTTCCTATGAAGATCCCAAACAGGTTGTTGATTACTACTACGGCAATGCCGAATACCTGCAGAACGTTGAAGGTATGGTTCTTGAGCAACAAGTAACTGAATGGGCTATGGAAAACGCGACAGTTGTCGACAAGACTTTGACGTTCAAAGAAGTCATGAATCCGGAAAACTCCGGGGATGCGGCTGCGGCAGCTGGTACCTGATGTATTGCAGGCTGAAAGTTTGCAATACGTAGGGTAAGCAAATCATAAGAATACGAAGAGCAGAGAACAAATGTTAAAAAACCCTATGGAATCTCAACTGTCTGCACCCCAGGCGATTGGGTATGTGCCGACCGTAGAAGAAGTCACACCGCGGGGCTCTGTACGGTATGACATCTACTCGCGAATGCTCAAAGAGCGAGTGGTTTTCCTGGTTGGACAGGTCGAAGATTTTATGGCCAATATCGTGGTGGCGCAGTTGCTCTACCTCGAGTCAGAAAATCCCGACAAAGACATTTCTTTGTACATCAACAGCCCCGGTGGCTCTGTAACTGCCGGCATGTCGATCTATGACACAATGCAGTTTATCAAGCCGGATGTCACCACATTGTGTATAGGCCAGGCGGCCAGTATGGGAGCAGTTTTGCTTGCAGGTGGTGCAGAGGGCAAGAGACTTGCGTTGCCTCATAGCAGAGTAATGATCCACCAGCCGTTGGGCGGATTTCAGGGTCAGGCTACCGATATCCAGATTCATGCGCAGGAAATTCTTTCTATTCGCTCTCGTTTAAACGATGTTTTGGCTACGCATACTGGCAAGAACATCGAAGACATTCAAAGAGATACAGACAGAGACAACTTTATGACCGCACAAGATGCTCTGGAATATGGACTGATCGATCGTGTGGTCGAGAACAGAAGCAAGGAATCAGCCGCGTCTGGATCATGAAGCTATGCCGCGTAGCAGTCGGCGGGCGCAAGCCTGTAATCAACGGTTTGTGCCTTGCAAAAATTGCTGAAAAACGGCAAGGTGACAGAAGCCTAAGACGGGGTAAAACCAACTAATGAGTGACGGCGATAACAAAAGTCAAGATGACAGTAAGCTACTTTACTGTTCATTCTGTGGAAAAAGCCAACACGAAGTCCGGAAACTGATTGCTGGCCCTTCAGTGTTTATCTGTGATGAGTGTGTTGATCTGTGCAATGACATCATTACTGAGGAAATGCAGGAGAAAGCGGCAAGTGCGACCGGTGAGCTGCTGAAACCTCAGGAAATCCGCGACACCCTCGATCAGTATGTGATCGGCCAGGAAGAAGCCAAAAAAATTCTCGCTGTTGCGGTTTATAATCACTACAAGCGGCTGCAATTCCAAAGCGATGGCAAGGACGACGTCGAGCTTGCGAAGAGTAATATTCTGCTGGTCGGTCCAACCGGTTCAGGAAAGACCTTACTTGCAGAGACACTGGCTCGCCTGCTTAATGTGCCATTCACCATGGCTGACGCAACCACGCTAACTGAAGCAGGTTATGTGGGCGAGGACGTGGAGAACATTATCCAGAAGCTCCTGCAAAAGTGTGACTACGATGTCGACAAGGCGCAGAGCGGAATTGTCTATATCGATGAAATCGACAAAATTTCCCGGAAAGCTGATAACCCGTCAATTACCCGTGATGTGTCTGGTGAAGGTGTGCAGCAGGCCCTGCTTAAGCTTATTGAAGGCACCGTGGCTTCCGTGCCGCCGCAGGGTGGCCGCAAGCATCCTCAGCAAGAGTTTCTGCAGGTAGATACCAAGAACATACTGTTTATTGTTGGTGGTGCATTTGCCGGCCTGGACAAGATTATTCGGGATCGCTCTGATAAAGGCGGCATGGGGTTTGGTGCCGAAGTAAAAACCAAGGATGAGTCAACCAAGCTTGGTGATCTGCTCGCGACTGTCGAGTCTGAAGATTTGGTTAAATACGGCTTGATTCCGGAGTTTGTCGGGCGTTTGCCGGTTGTTGCCACGCTTAAGGAGCTCGACGAAGATGCGCTGGTACGGATTCTCACTGAGCCGAAAAATGCCATCACCAAGCAATATGAAAAACTGCTCGGAATGGAAAACGTTGAAATCGAGTTTCGTGAAGATGCACTCTACGCTGTTGCCGAAAAAGCCACTGAGCGGAAAACCGGTGCACGCGGGCTTCGTACGATATTGGAAAATGTTTTACTCGATACCATGTATGACCTGCCACAGATGGACGATGTAAAGAAAGTCGTTGTCGATGGTGCGGTAGTGCGGGGCGAAGCAAAGCCCTATTTGTTGCTGGCGAGTAACGAGTCGAGTATTGACGGCGAAGAGAGCGGCGAAGACTTCAAGAAAGCGGCCTCCGACGAGTAATTGTTTAGACAGCACCAACGCGCTCGATCTCAGGTGACGAAGCCGTAGAAAGCACGAATATCCCTCCTGGTTGAGGGGGAGCGTAAAGGGATCGATCGTTACCCTCCCGCTTGCGGAGGGTGACTTACCAGAGAGGCTGTGCAGGGCTTCCTGCTGCTGCACGTAACGTCAAAGAGAACAACAACCTGAGGCCAGATGTTTTTGCACCTCCGGTATTCTCCGCGGTCGTCGCATTGAGTGCTTGTAAATCTGAGCATCGGCCTTACACTCAGGTGAGACGAGCTAACACTCGATTTTTCGCCTGAACCTGTGAGGCAGTATGGCAGACGCGCCAGAATCCTATCCGACATTGAATTTACCACTACTACCGTTGAGAGACGTGGTGGTGTACCCGCATATGGTTATCCCTTTGTTTGTCGGCAGAGAGAAATCTATTCTCGCTCTTGATGAAGCGATGACCAGAGACAAGCAAATCCTGCTTTCCGCTCAGAAACGTGCTGATGTTGATGAGCCTGAAATTGAAGACATAAACGAGTTTGGCACCCTTGCAGACATTCTTCAGTTACTTAAATTACCTGATGGCACCATCAAGGTACTGGTCGAAGGCGGTGAGCGTGCACGCATCTCGGATGTCGTAAAAACGGAGGAAGGATACTTCGCGGCAAATGCAGAGATAGTTCCGGTATCTGAAGAGTTTGATGAAAAGGAACTCGAGGTACTGGTCCGCACCGTGACAGGTTTGTTCGAACAGTATGTCAAGCTGAACAAGAAGCTTGCGCCGGAAATCCTCACCTCCCTGAGTGGTATTGAAGATCCCTCACGTCTGGCGGATACGGTTGCTGCTCACCTGACGCTGAAAATTGACGACAAACAAAAAATCCTCGAGATAGAGAAACCCACCGAGCGCCTGGAGTTTCTCATGAGCCTGATGGAAGGCGAGCTCGATATGCTGCAGGTTGAAAAACGCATCCGTGGACGGGTGAAGCAGCAGATGGAAAAGAGCCAGCGCGAGTACTATCTGAATGAGCAAATGAAAGCCATTCAGAAAGAGCTGGGTGAACTTGAAGATGTTCCCAATGAATTGGAAGATCTCGCTGAGCGTATTGAGACGGCGGGCTTGAGTGAAGAAGCGAAGACCAAAGGGACGTCAGAGCTGTCGAAACTCAAAATGATGTCGCCAATGTCTGCCGAAGCCACGGTCGTGCGTAACTATATCGAAACCCTGGTTAATTTGCCGTGGAAGAAAAAATCCCGGCTCAAGTCAGACCTTGCCGTAGCGGAAGCCATCCTCGAAGAGGACCACTATGGCCTCGAGAAGGTTAAAGAGCGAATTCTTGAATACCTGGCTGTGCAAAAACGCGTAAAGAAGTTAAAAGGTCCTATCTTGTGTCTGGTTGGCCCACCGGGTGTGGGAAAAACTTCTCTCGGTAAATCGATCGCCCGGGCTACTGGCCGCAAATTTAGCCGGATGGCACTGGGTGGTGTTCGAGATGAGGCCGAGATCCGAGGGCATCGCCGAACTTACATTGGCTCAATGCCGGGCAAGATCCTCCAGAACATCACCAAAGCAGAGACTCGAAATCCGCTGCTGTTGCTCGACGAGATAGACAAGATGTCGATGGATTTTCGTGGAGATCCATCGTCTGCCTTGTTGGAGGTTTTGGATCCTGAGCAGAACCATACCTTTGCGGATCACTACCTTGAGGTAGAGTACGATTTGTCAGATGTAATGTTTGTTGCTACGGCTAACAGCATGGATATTCCTGCGCCGCTGCTGGATCGTATGGAAGTGATTCGGCTCCCGGGCTATACCGAGACCGAAAAACTAAAAATCGCGCAGAACTATCTGGTGCCACGAAAAATCGCAGACAATGGTTTGCGCGAGGGAGAAATGGTGCTCGGTGAAGACGCAATCCGACACATTATCCGTTGTTACACCCGCGAGGCAGGAGTTCGAAATCTCGAGCGTGAAATCAGTAAAGTCTGTCGTAAGATTGTGACTGAGATATTACTTGAAAAAGACACCAAGTCTGTTGAGGTAACAGTTGATAATTTGTCTGAATATCTCGGCGTTGAACAACACCGGTTTGGCAAGGCAGAGGAAGAAGATAAAGTCGGGCAGGTTACCGGGCTGGCATGGACTCAGGTGGGTGGCGAGTTGTTGTCTATCGAAACCGCTGTTGTTGCTGGTAAAGGCAAGTTTAATTACACCGGTCAACTTGGCGATGTCATGAAAGAGTCTATACAGGCAGCGCAAACCGTTGTTCGGAGTCGAGCACAAGCACTCGGACTCAACGATGATTTTCATGAAAATAAAGATATTCATATCCATGTGCCTGATGGTGCAACGCCTAAAGACGGGCCGAGTGCCGGCATTGGAATGTGTACTGCGCTGGTCTCCGCATTGACCGGCATTGCCGTGAGGAAAGATGTAGCGATGACCGGTGAAATCACTTTGCGAGGTGAGGTGTTGCCTATTGGCGGGCTCAAAGAGAAGTTGCTTGCGGCGCACCGTGGTGATCTCAAAGTGGTCATCATTCCGCATGAAAACGAGAAAGATCTTGCGGAAATACCGTCCGATGTTATCGGTAATCTGGAAATCAAACCGGTTCGATGGATTGACGAAGTGCTTGAAATCGCGCTGGTATCATCCCCTGTCCCTCTGTTAGGAGACGATAGCCCGAAAGACGGCAAAGCAAGGCCTGCGAAGAAGAAGTCGTCTCAAACGGTAAGACACCATTGATTGTCGGGCTTCGTCTGCAGTTCGACTTGTGGTAAAATCACTGCAGTGGGAGAAAGACTTGTTTCTCCGCTGTGTACAAGATTAGAAACATTGCCTGCCAGTAAATCGTCACTCCGCTGACAGCAGCAACCTCCACTCGTTACAGATTGGTCACTTGAACAGCTCATTGTTGTGCCGCTTTGTGCGGTACTCTCACGTTATTTATCACCGAGGACACCTTTGAATGAACAAAACAGAATTTGTTGATGCAGTAGCAGAACGCGCCGACGTTCAAAAATCAGACGCCGCTAAGATCGTCGATTCCCTGGTGGAAGTGATTGGTGAGCAGTTGAAGCAGGGTGAGCAAATCACTCTGGTCGGGTTTGGTACGTTTCTGGTAAGTAAGCGTGAAGCCCGTAAAGGCCGAAATCCACGCACTGGCGAAGAAATCCAGATCGCAGCATCAAATGTTCCTCGATTTAAACCTGGTAAAGCGTTGAAAGAGTCTATAAACTAGGGCGGCTTAGCGGGTGCTTAGCTCAGCTGGGAGAGCATCGCCCTTACAAGGCGAGGGTCGGGGGTTCGATCCCCTCAGCACCCACCAAAATTGGAGCGGTAGTTCAGTTGGTTAGAATACCGGCCTGTCACGCCGGGGGTCGC
>CALLLY010000163.1 GCA_938008205.1 uncultured Granulosicoccaceae bacterium | reverse complement strand
CTGTTGCTGGCACTCGGGGTAGTGCTGGCGATGCTGTGCGCCGATCTTATTATGGGGGCTTTTTACAATGCTCCAGCAAAACGACAGGTTCGCGACGGATTGTCCGATCTGCAGCGTGTGCCCAACGTGCTTGCGATGAGTTCCAGCCATGGTCGTTCGTTTCATATATTAGGCGATACCTTACGAGAGCGTACCGATGTTGATCTGATCGCTGTGGCTCTGGAGGCCGGTAAGGTACATGCGATGGAATGGGTTTTCGATCAGCGAGTAAAGCCGTTGATTCTCGGGCCGAACAACGAGATTCGAGAGCCCCTGACACATGTGATGTTTGGTATTACCTGGTGGGATACCTGTCGTGTCGAGCAGCCAACGCAAACTGCACACAATATAGTTACGCATGGCTGGACGGGAAAACACTATCTCGCTGATTTTGCTCAAACCGGCGCAAACAATCTTAATCGTAACTACGTACGCAACCTGTGGCGACATTTTATGTCTCGGTCGGCACTGGTGAAAACGCGTTTTGCCATCAGTGAGAATTTCAGTCGCTTTACCAATTTTCTACGTGTCATGGTACTTGGTCGGCTGCCGGATGATGAGTATCAGCAAACGCTGGCCCGCTGGCACGATGATATAGAAAACGGATATCAATGTTTTCTGTCCGATATGGATATGCAGGCCATGGACAGGTTTGTGGGTTTTACACAGGAACACGATCTTGATCTGACTATTGTCTTGTTTCCGCTCAAACCAGATACCGTTACCGACAAAGGTCGTGCGGACACCATAGAACCTTTTGCTGAAAAAATGATGCAGTACGGTGCGCGCAACCAGGTGCGAGTTGTTGATATGACACTTGGTATTCTTGACGATAGTGAGTTTATGCTTGATCTGGACCATGTAAACGTCGAGGGTAATATTAAGTGGGCTGATTACGCACTAGATAATGAGTTTGATTTTCTGCTTGGCGTTTCTGACGGTGCAGGGCAGGTGATGCAATGAGTTTCACCAATATTGAATTCCTGTTTTTTTTGCCAGTGGTTTTTTGCCTTTACTGGCTGGGGCCATCGCAGCGTGTCTACCAGAACGGAGTGCTGCTTGCCGGCAGTTATTTGTTCTATGGTTCATGGCACTGGCAACTGCTGGCACTCATCATTGCCGGTACCTGGCTTGACTATTATGTGAGTCGCAAATTTGTTGACGATTCAGTGGATGAACCTCATCGTAAAAGATTACTGATAATATCGTTGGTATTCAGTCTTGGCTGTCTCGGTTTTTTTAAGTACGCAGGCTTTTTTGCAACAGCTGCCAATGATGCTTTGCAGAGCATTGGCATCGAAAACGGCTTGCCGGTGCTGAAGCTATTGCTACCGTTGGGCATATCCTACTGGACCCTGCAGCGTGTCGGTTATGTACTTGATACGTACTGGCGTCGACTTAAGCCAGCAGACTCATTACTGGACTTCTCTTTGTTCGTATGTTTCTTCGGCCAGGTTGCGGCCGGACCAATCTCACGGGGTTCAGAATTGTTGCCGCAGCTGCAAAAAGCACGGCGACTGACACCCGACTGGATTACGACTGGCTGTTTTGCCTTTTTGCTGGGCTACACTTTAAAAGCTTTCGTTGCAGAAATTCTTGGCGAAAGCGTAGTGTCGCGTGCGTTTGCTTCACCTGAATTGTATTCACCAGTATTTTTATGGGTAGGCGCATTGGGTTTTGCCGGCCAGGTGTTTGCAGATTTTGCCGGCTACAGTTTGATGGCAATCGGTACTGCGAGAGTTTTTGCGATCGAGTTACCACAAAACTTTAATGCACCTTTCCTGAGTAAAAGTTTACCTGAACTATGGCGGCGCTGGCACATCACACTCAATCGCTGGCTGTTTGAATATATCTTTACCCCGCTAACCACCAGTAAAGGCTGGTTTCGCAGTCGAATGGATCTGGGGTTACTAATAGTATTTACGACATCGGGTTTATGGCACGGTGCCGCCTGGACATTCGTTTGCTGGGGAGTAATGCATGCAATGGGTATGATTGTGCAGCGCAACTGGGATGTTATTTATCGAAGCTGGTGTCGCAGCAATCGTAAGTTTGTTACGTTAAGAAAATCTGTACCCTACGCGTTTGCCAGCTGGTTACTCACGATGCTGTTTTTCGTCCTGACACTGGTGCCTTTTCGAGCGCCGGATATCCAGGTGGCTTTTACCTATTTTAGCGGGTTGTTCCAGCGTAACGGCAGTGGCACCCTGGATATCAGCCCGTTGGTGGTTTTATCCTTCGTCTTTATCGTAGTAATGCACCTGCTGGAAATGAAACCTGTTAACGCCGTAAAAGATCTGTTTATAAAAATTCCACCACTGTTTAGAGGCTTTGCGTACGGCCTTGCAGTGGCTCTGCTGATATTGATTGTGCCTTTTTCAAAAGGTACATTCATTTATCAACAATTCTGATTCGAGGAGTAATTAGTGACTGAAGAAGCAAAACTCAGGAAAGTCATCATCGACTGGCTTGACGACAACTATCATTTCGGAGATGCCGAGGGCCTGATTGATTCAGATGACGAAAAGTCGTTCCTGCAATCGGGCATTCTTGATAGTCTGGGGTTTGTTTCGCTGGTTTTGTTTTTAGAAAATTCCTGCAGCGTTACCATTGACCGTGCCCGTTTGAGCCCGGAGAATTTCGATAGCCTCGGTAAAATTGTGCGCTTTGTCGTGCCTTTGCCAAACTATCGCGTTGATCCTGCCTTGCTTGAGGCTGTGCATGAGTAAAGTGCCGTCAGCACTTGATCAATTTGCGCGACAGCTCGCTGCGCAAAACAACACCGTTTTCCCGGATTACTCCGCTCTGCATCGCTGGAGTTGCGACAATCCTGAAATTTTCTGGCAGAGCTGGCTTACGCAAAGTGAGTTACCGTTTTCTGGTGACATTACCCCGGTACTTCGTGGGACCGGGCTGCTGGATCGTGAGTTTTTCCCAGGGCTGAAACTTAATTACGCCAGATGTCTGTTAAAGGGCGCCGATGGCGCTCACGCCGATACAGTTGCAGTAACCGTGACCAACGAATCCGGTGAGGTATTCACCACCAGTTGGCGAGCGCTCCGTGATCAATCGATGGCTATGGCATCTTATTTACAGTCTTTGGGGGTCGTGGCGGGCGATCGTGTGGTTGCCATTGCCAGAAACTCTATTGAGAGTATTGTCGCCTGCATTGCCAGTGCAGCACTTGGAGCTGCGTGGTCGTCTGTATCTGCCGAACTTGGCGTAGCCGCCATTACAGATCGCTTTGTTCAACTGCAGCCAAAACTGCTTTTCACCAACAGTAGCTTCCGTCTGAATGGGACAGATAACGATATCAGCAGTAGCGTATGTTCGGTACTGGATGCGCTTGATTCTGTACAGCATGTGATCATGTTATGTGCAGACAATTCGGCGATTGCCAGTGAAGTCACGGTTCACTCCTACGACTCTGCTGTTGCCGCTTCTCCATTGTCACTGAATTCACTGCCGGACTACCCGTTTAACCATCCGCTTTTTGTGATGTTTTCTTCGGGTACGACGGGTGTACCGAAATGTATTGTGCATGGTGCCGGCGGCACGCTGTTGGAGCATACCAAAGAACATCGTTTACATAGTGGTCTGAGCGGTGAAGACACTTTGTTGTTTCAGACCTCAACGGGCTGGATGATGTGGAACTGGCAGTTAAGTGCACTGGCAAGCGGAACGCCTATTGTCCTGTTTGATGGCAGTGTATCGTTTCCCGAAAAAACGCACCTGTTGAAGGTCTTGGATACTCGCAAAGTAACGGTATTCGGTACCAGTCCGGCGTACATACAATTCCTGATCGAGTCAGGTATCAGTCCGAAATCACAATTTCACTTCACCGGACTCCGCGCTATTCAAAGCACTGGATCGGTGCTGCATGAAACGCAGTTTCAATGGATTACTGAAAACTTCAAGGATGTGCCGGTGCAGTCTGTATCCGGAGGCACAGACATGATCGGGTGTCTGGTGCTTGGGCATCCGGATCTGCCGGTGCGCACAGGAGACAGTCAGTGTTTGTCGTTGGGTATCGATGTGCGGGTCAAAACAGCTGAGGCTATACAAGAGTCCGGCAGTGGAGAACTGGTCGTAGTAAAACCGTTTCCCTCACAACCGGTATTTATGTGGAATGACCCTGATCGCAGTCAGCTGATTTCCAGCTACTTTGAGAAAAACCCGGGAATCTGGACACATGGCGATGAAATTAGAATCAGTGATACAGGC
>CALLLY010000162.1 GCA_938008205.1 uncultured Granulosicoccaceae bacterium | reverse complement strand
ACTGAAAACAGATCTGTCGATTTATAGCCTTGCATCGATTCAAGTTTTTTCTTAAACACCGGTGATCGGCAAAAGGTGATCAATCGCTGCATGGCGGGTTCGAACCAGAATTGGCGATCAACCAGCAAGTCGAAAGATTCTTCAATTAACGGCAAAAACTTTAAGCGGTGCTGAATCGCGAGAGCTTCCAGCCCGAGGGTACATTGGGCGGTACCATCGGCCACAGCGATCACCGCATCAGACTCACTGCGTGCCGTAATAGCGATGTTCAGTGATTGCTGATCAATCTGCGCTTGCTGCAAAAGCGATTCAAAAACAATCTGACATCCGGCGCCAGGCTGTCTGTCGGCAATGGACAATTCGGTGATTGCCGCAAGGTTGCTTAAGTTGCCTTCTCGATAAACCAGACCGCGCTGCCTTTTGATCCATGTGACCAGCACGCAGTTGCGTCCGGCATGCTGCTCTCGAACATAGTCGATATTCCAGTTCCCGGTCTCACCATTAAATATGTGCAGTGCTGCTACCGTGGCATCGCCGGTTTTCATACGCTCGGCGCCATCAACACTGCCATCAAACATTGTCGCTATGCCACACTGTGACTCTCTCACCGCCCATTCAAGCAACGGATCGTGAGAGCCGCTGATCAGAACGGTTTGATTGTTTTTTATTGCACCGGAAGAATGTTGCTGCAGCCACTGATTGATAGCGCTTTTAGAAAATAGCAGCTTACCCGTTGCACGGGTGCAGGGAATAGACTGGTCAGCAGCAAGGTCATAAACCTTGCGTTCTTTCAGCCGCAGCAACTCGGCAACTTCTTTGGTGGTGAGATACTCGGCAGTCATTATCAGGCCGCTGGTCGCGTGGTTGCAGATTCTACTTGTCGCATGGCTTCAATGACCACCTCGACTCCTGCCTCCGGCTTCCATGCATGCTCACTCAGGTAGCGACGCCAAAGTCGACCACCCGGCTGTCCCTGAAACAACCCCAGCATATGCCGCGTCATTCGGCCAAGTTTAGTTCCGGCAGCCAGCTCTTTTTCTATATGTGGCAGGTAACGCTCCAACACATCCAGGCGAGACACCTGCCGTACAGGCTGGCTGAAATATCGACTGTCGACTTCACTTAACATCCACGGGCTTTTGTAGGCGAGACGACCAAACATCACCCCATCAAGTTCAACCGCGCAATCGCTTACCAGCGACTCAGCCTGATCATGTGACTGCAGTCCACCATTAAGCACAAAGCTCACAGTCGGCATTTCCTGTTTGATTTTCTGAACAAACTCATAGCGCAGAGGCGGAATGTCACGGTTTTCTTTCGGGCTCAAACCATCCAGCCAGGCCTTACGGGCATGCACGATAAATAAATCACAGCCCCCGCTGTGCACCGTACTGACAAATTCTGCAAAGGGTTCATAAGCATCGTTGCGGTCTATACCGATCCGGCACTTTACGGTCACCGGAATACTTACCGCCGCTTTCATCGCCGCCACACATTCTGCAACCAGCGCAGGTTCCGCCATCAAACATGCGCCGAAGCGTCCGCTTTGTACTCGATCACTGGGACACCCCACATTCAAATTGATCTGTGTATATCCGTACTGCTCCCCTATTTTTGCGCATATGGCAAGATCAGCAGGGTCACTGCCCCCGAGTTGCAACACAACGGGAGATTCAAATGCATCAAAGCCCAACAGATAATCTCTGTCGCCGTGCAGAATGGCGTTGCACGTCACCATTTCACTATATAACAAGGCATGCGAAGACAAACACCGATGAAATACCCGGCAAAATCTATCGGTCATTTCCATCATTGGTGCCACTGAGAAAGCATGTGTATTGTTGTTTGCTGACATTCAGGTAGCGCTACTGATTTTTTAACAGGTTGCAGCCCTTATAGTTAACCTTTGGGCCGACAGGTAATGGTATACTGGGCAACGTATACAAATGTTACATCGCGCACGAAATTAGTGAAAAGTAACCGCGCGTCCCAACATTATACGCCAAGGGAAACTGGCAACCATAAGCCGTAACCTAACCCCATCACTTACGACGATCTCTCGCAGGGTGCAACTGAAGCACTTCCCGAAGTACTTACGCCATCGCAGCCGGTTTTGACGGTTACGAGCACTCCTGCAGGAATATCGTCGGACTCGAATCAGCGAACACTCGCTGAATTTTTTGTACACCTTTTAAGCAAAGGGGATTTGAAAATATGTCATTTAATTTAGTAGACCTGGTAAAAGGTCAATTAGGCGGTCCGGCACTCGGTCAGCTCGGCGCACTTTTGGGTGAAGACAGCAACAAAACAGAAGCAGCGCTGGGTGCGGCTGTTCCAGGCCTGCTGAGTGGTCTGACCAGCTCTGCCAAAGCCGACGGCGGCGGCGCGCTATTCAACGCAGTAAAAGACGCAGACGACAGCTTGCTCGACAACATCGGCGGCATGCTCACTGGCAGCAACAGCGGGAATCTCATGAACCAGGGCGGCAACCTGCTGGGTTCACTGCTGGGCAATGGCGCGATGGGCGGATTGGCCAGCGCTGTCTCCGGCCTGACCGGTATCGGCGGCAAGTCGTCTTCGGGACTGATGGGCATTCTTGCACCGATTGTCATGGGTATCATCAAACGCAAACTTTTCGGTGGCAGCGGCTTCAGCCAGAACGCTGGTGGTTTGTTAAGCCTGCTCGACAGCCAGAAAGATCACGTGCAGGCCGCCATGCCGGCAGGTTTCTCTGATCAACTCCAGTCTTCCGGCTTCATGGATCAAATTGGCAGCCTCGGTGGCAGTGCCGCCAATGCTGCGGGCAATGTTGCCAATGCTGCGGGCGATGCAGTTTCTGGCGCGGCAAGCACTGTTGGTAATGCTGCAGGCAACACCGTCGATGCGGCAGGCAATGCAGCGGCTTCCGGCGGCGGATTCTTAAAGAAATTCCTGCCTATCGCTATTCTGGTCGCTCTTGCACTGCTGGCCTGGAACTTCATGAAAGGCAAATCTGCACCTGACGTTTCTGACACAGTCAGCAGCGCCGTAGACGGTGCAATGCCTTCTATTGATGTTGGTGGTACAGACGTTGGTGCAGAGTTCGGTAACATCTTTAGCAGCGCCACAAGCACTGTTGAAGGCATCACCGACGTTGAAAGTGCCAAGGCGGCAATTCCTTCTTTTAACGACATCACTGGTAAAGTCGACGGCCTGAGCGGTATCTGGGACAAAGTGCCTGAAGCGGGTCGTGGCCAGCTTGGCGGCATGATTTCGGACAACATAGGCAAACTGACTCCGGCGCTGGATAAGGTTCAGGAAATCCCTGGTGTTGGTGACGTTCTTGGTCCGGTTACCGGTCCATTGCTTGAAAAGCTGATGGCTTTCACCAAATGAGGTAAATTGTCTTAAAGGCAAACGAAAAACGGGGCTTAAGGCCCCGTTTTTTTTATCCGCATACACGACTACACTAACGTCTCGACGCACAACACAAAAAAGGCGCGGCGGAATCGCCAATAGCGCAGAAATCTATGGGCTACTCCACCTACCGAAAATTCAGTGTCGAACAATGGTCCGAACTTAAGGATACCCAGAATGTTCCGCTCACCGAAGCCGAACTCCAGGAGCTACGTGGTATCAATGAAAAGGCATCGATCGACGAAGTTAAAAATGTCTATCTGCCGCTGTCGCGACTGCTGAGCTTTTATGTTGCTTCAGCGCAAACGCTCAATCAGCAAACTGCCACATTTCTTCGAGACGACACACCCAAAGTGCCTTTTATTATTGGCGTTGCAGGAAGTGTTGCTGTAGGCAAGAGCACATCATCAAGAATTCTGCAAACCCTGCTGGCGCGCTGGCCCGGTCATCCACGGGTCGATCTGATCAACACTGACGGGTTTCTGCTACCGACAGCGGAGCTGGAAAAACGCAACATCATGCATCGCAAGGGATTTCCTGAAAGCTATGACAGGCAATCACTGATGACTTTTCTGTCAGATATTAAAAGCGGCAGAAGAAACGTCGTAGCACCGGTATATTCACACCTGCGCTACGATATTGTACCCGATCAGTTCAGCACCGTAGATCAGCCGGATGTATTGATTGTGGAAGGTCTAAATGTTTTACAGGCAAGTGCCACAGCGCCCGGTGAACCCAAGGTGTTTGTTTCAGATTACTTCGACTTTTCGATTTATGTTGACGCCGATGAAGATGTGATTAAGCGGTGGTACGTCTCGCGTTTCCTGACATTTCGCACCAGTGTGTTTAAACAAAAAGATGCTTACTTCTCGCACTACGCCAATCTCAACGAGCAAGAGGCGATAAACACCGCCTCTGAAATCTGGGACACGATCAATCTGGTTAACTTAAGAGAGAATATCTCTCCTACCCGGCAACGTGCTGATTTGATACTGCACAAAAATGCTGATCACGCTATTGATAGCGTTGAGCTTAGAAAACTATAAGCCGGAAATCGTGTAGCAAATTAGTGCGCATCCAGAAACAGGGCGTAGTGAGGTTGACTCACGTGCGTGAAATTTTGCCTACTACATGTGGGCGCTTAGTCATTCATAAGTAACTACAGGTAGTCGGTGAAAGTTCGCGTCGCGTGAGCCGACCGCAGTAGCGCTGTTTCTGGATGGGCACTAATTAGCTAATCGCCACAACTGAAGACATTACGGTCGCACTATTGCCGTCAACCACAGCAAGCAGCGACACCAAATCCGTATCAGCAGATATTGCAGTCACCGAATCATCTGCCACCAGATACTCATGGCTTTCAGATGCTGCCATTTCCTGCCATTGCGCAGCGGTAGTCGACACCACCTGGCCCGGCTGCAGTATCAGCGTTTGATTGCGACAAAGCGTATTGAGATCAAGAACCATATCTTTGCAGGCGACCACACCGGGGTGAAACGCGCTGATCTGCAAAACGTCTGTAGTGGTGTTGCGCAGAACAATACTGTCGTCCGGCACTGAGTTTCCTGCCAGAATATCGATTTTCAAATGCGCGCTTTGCGGGCTTTTGGTAACCGGTGCACCGTCGGTGGCTGGTAACATCGCGCTCAGCGCCAGTGGTGATGCCGCAGCAAGTCCGCTGGCAGCCATAATTTTCAGGGTATTGCGCTTAAGTTGATTTATCAATTCCATAAACTCCGCTTTGTTTTCAATAGCATAGCGGACGTTAGCTGAACAAAACGTTAATCCTTGCAATTCCGGAATAGCGATTTGCATTGTAAATGACGATTTAATTGTATATAAATACAGTACCCAAAGGCTGGAATCTCACATGCCCAAGAAACTATCAAAAAAAACGGCTGCTTCTGAAAAGCGCTTTCTCACTAAAAGGCAGGAGGAAATTCTGGAATTTATCTGCCAGGGAATCCGCGATTATGGTATGCCACCGACACGCGCAGAGATTTCAGCAGAGTTTGAATTCAGTTCGGCCAACGCAGCAGAATCACATCTGCGTGCACTCGAACAGAAAGGCATGATTGAGGTGTTGTCCGGCACATCCCGTGGCATTGTTATCCTGCCCGAAGCCGCAGACTACGTTGAAGACTGTCGCATACTCACCACAGAAGGGGAAGCCATCCCTCTGCCGGTAGTCGGTAGCGTTGCTGCGGGCGAACCCATTCTGGCCATTAACAACATTGAAGATCACTATTTAATAGATCCGGACTTGTTCGATCCGCGCGCTGATTACCTGCTTAGGGTTAAAGGCATGAGTATGTGCGATATCGGCATAATCGATGGTGATCTGCTCGCGGTACACAGCACTAAGGAAGCGCGCAACAAACAAATTGTGGTAGCCCGCATTGACGATGAAGTCACGGTAAAAAGATTTCACCGGGCACGCAACAAAGTCACTTTGTTTCCGGAAAACGAAGAATTTGACCCTATAGAAGTTGATCTGAAAACGCAGGATTTCGCCATAGAAGGTATCTATGTTGGCGTTCTGCGTCACGACACCAGCAAGAAACGTCGCTAAACACAATCAGCAATAACCACCGGGGAATTCCCCTTAAAAAATAAAAAACAACTATATATACCCCGATGATCACCTAAGACAACCAGGCCATGCCGAGATTAACTCTGCATGCAAAGAGATGAAAACGACTTATTGCCATACCGGCAAACAAAAACAAAACATCACAATAACAAAAGTTCTGCTCCACCCCCGAGCATCAAAAAAGCAGCCTGAGACAAAGCTTCTCCAAAACCGCCTTCTGCAACTAACAGGCAATACCCATAGATGATCATAAGGATAAACAATTTAAAGAATAGATAACCTCATGTCTCTGGAAGCTCTGCTAAAGCACCCTGCACTCTGGCGTGGCCGCCAGCAGCACAGTAGCGGAAAAGAATCACTCTCCACCGGGCACTCAAAGCTTGATGCTGTTTTGCCTTCTCACGGCTGGCCAATTGGTGCGCTAACCGAAATCATGACTGCCAGTGAAGGTATTGGTGAACTCTCTTTATTAATGCCGGCGCTACAGACTCTGACCCGCCAGCAACAATGGATAGCGCTGGTCGCTCCTCCCTATATCCCTTATGCACCTGCACTTACCGCCGCCGGTATTGCACTCGACCGCATCCTGATTGTCGACGCTGAGCTCAACAATAACTCCAGCACAAGTAATAACAACAGCAATGGCAACAAACAACAGGACGATTTCTGGGCAACCGAACAGTTACTGCGAAGCGGTATTTTCTCAGCTGTTATTTTGTGGACGGTACGTAGCAGTAATGATCGCCAGCAGCGCCGACTGCAACTGGCGGCAGAGCAAGGTAAAGCGTGGGCCGTCTGCTATCGACCCGAACATGCGGTAAAAAACGCCTCTCCGGCCAGCTTGCGTATGAGCCTTCGCCACCACCGGCAACACCTGCAGGTAGACATTATTAAAAATCGCGGGGGCAAACTACATATGCTCGAATTACCTAAGCCCAATACGCAGACCAATGAAAGCCTGGAGGTCAATAACGATACGCAGATCACTTCTATCATTAGCGCAACACGCAGCCACAAGCCGGGGCTATGACCACACGGTGTAGCAAGAATAGTCAGCTGTGGGCGAGCCTTTATCTGCCTGACCTGCTGCTGGACGACATCAATAGCGATACCGCTCTGGCAATCATTGAACGATGCAACAACCGCCAACAAATCAGAAGCTGCAATCAACCGGCGCTGCAGTCCGGAGTCCATCCGTCAATGGCCCTGAACAGCGCTTATGCACTACTGCCCAATCTGTCTGTTATAGAATACGACGAACAGCACGAGTCCACACTACTCAATCGCATTGGCGAATGGGCAATGCAGTTTTCATCAATCGTTTCTGTTCACCCGCCTAACCACATACTGATTGAAATCGGTGGTAGTGAAACATTGTTTGAAGGCTTTGCAACACTGGTTGCTCTGATAGAAGCGCAGCTGCAAAAGCTCGGCTTTAGCGGACAACTCGGCATCGCCCCCACACCGCTTGCAGCAAACTTGCTGGCACGCGCCAATATACGTTTGGGCATTACCGACAGACAAAGACTGAAAACAGTCATCAGTCAACTCCCGGTTAACCTGCTGGAACTGCCAGCCACCACAATCGAAGGGTTAAGTCGCTCTGGTATGCACCAGATTGGCAGTGTGATTAACGTCTCTCCTGCATCACTGACTCGTCGCTTCGGTTGCCCCTGTGTCGACTACCTCGACCGGCTGATGGGCAGACACCCGGACCCGCGTACTCCGTTAAGACTGAGTGAAGTGTTTGAACGCGAGTTCAACCTGACACTTGAAGTACAGGATGTCAGCGCACTGCAGTTCGCCACACAACGCATGATTGGTGAACTGGTTGCGTTTCTGATTGCACAAGACAAAGGGATTAACACTTTTGAGTTTTCGCTAAAACATGAAAAGCACAGCGATACTCTGTTGCAGCTACGCTTTTTACAGGCAACCAGTCAGGCACGTCACCTGCACCGGGTACTGACCGAACGTTTGTCACAGACGGAACTGGTTGCACCGGTTTGCGGACTGCGCTTGTTTGCAGACACCTTCAGCGACATCGATCGCGATGCAGCAGACTTCTTTGTCAAAAGTCGTCAGCAACAGAAAAGTCTGGGTGAAATCATCGACAAACTATGTTCACGCCTTGGCAAAGACGCACTTTATACACTTGCCACAGTCGATGATCACCGTCCCGAGAAAGCCTGGAAGAAATCCTTTATCAATATACCCGATGAGTCTATGGATGAATGGCCATCACGCCCCTTGTGGCTGCTTAAACAACCTGTACAACTGCAGCCGGGCCGCTCAATAACCGTGGAAAGCGACGCCGAAAGAATAGAAACCGGCTGGTGGGAAAATACCGATGTACGCCGGGACTACTTTCTGATTAGCGATCACAACGGCACGCGCTATTGGGCATTTAAAAATCGCAGCGATAACAACACCCTGTTTATCCATGGCATTTTTGCCTGACCAGCCACGTCAGCACTGCGAATTCGAACGCAGTTCACACAAAAACATCTCACACTCCGTCCAGCACTGATACGCCCACTACAAAGCACGCCGTGAGTATCAGAGCCGGCAACACAGTTAAAGAATAGCCAAAGCGCTTCCGATAGCCTCGTAAATACCTTTTAACCACGCTTACCCGAAATACGGTAAACATCAGGTGATCCATGAGTACACAAACCAATCCCCGTCTGCGCGGCGCACTGATTCTCGGCGCTGCCATCTCGCTGGCCGCTTGCGACTCCGCGCTGATCACGGGTGACGGCGGTCCGAGCATCGGTGCAGCACTCGCGCCTACCCTGCTCCAGGACGGCGACTTTGAAATCGGTGCAACTTCGTGGGAAACCTGCAGCACAAACGGTAACAGCGAGCTGGTGAACGACGCCAGTGAGGGCTCACGCGCCCTACAGATCAGTGGTGGTGCCTGTCGGTATCAGAACGCCGCTGCCGACACCGGTGTCAGCTATCAGCTGACGTGCGATGCCAGGAAAGCTGCGGACGGCTGGTCAAGCATTACCCTTGCATTTCTCGATCAGAATTTCAGACCACTGGACTCACGAGAAATTGAGGTTGAATCGAATGACTACTCGAACCTTGAACTCACCATGGCCGCCCCGGAATTTACCAGCAAGGTCGAAGTACTATTCTACAGTGAAGACACTATGACTGTAGATAACTGCGACCTGACCGAAGTGACCGTTGAAGTACCACCGGTCGCTCTGCAGAACGGTTCTTTCAACGATGGTCTGAACAGCTGGGCACAGTGTGCGGGTTCAGACGCTATCGGTAACGGCGGTGTTGCAACACTCGCTAACGGCGCTTGTATTAACCAGGTTGTTGATGTGGCGCAGGCAGTTGCAGCCAGTCCGGACAACGCCCCTTTAACGTTGTCCCTGCAATGTGATCAAATCAATAAAACCGGTGACGGATACTCTGCAGCGATCATTGCATTTCTCGATGAAAACAACGCCCCCGTCGCAACCGCAGAGCAAACTATAGACGCAACGACGACAGCCACTGCGGTTAGACTTTCCGCTCCGGCAACTTCTACCTCTGCAGAGGTTATGCTGTACAGCGATGCACAAACTTCTGTAGGTCAATGTGCGGTGGTCAGAATCGACTAGGTAAAATTTAATCACTCTGCACGGCCGGCGTTACACGCCGGCCAAGTCTGGCTTCGCGGTGAGCAATGTAACTCGCAGATGCCACAATAATTACCCCGCCCAAAACAACGTAACCATCAACCGGCTCTGCGAACAACAGGTAGCCGACAATGGTTGCCCAGATTAGTTGTAAAAACGATATCGGTTGCAATGCACTGAGCGGTGCATAAGCAAACGCAAGCGTCATTGTGTAATGCCCCACGGTCGCCAGTATCGCCGTCAAAAACAACAACACCAGATCCTCTAAGCCGGGCGTCACCCAATTTAATAGCGCCAGCGGCAACAAGGTCAACGTACACACCAAAGACAGCACTGCCACAATAGCAATAGGCTCATGGTTTGCGGTGAGCTTTTTTGTCAATAACATGGATATGGCAAACAGCGGTGCAGTGGCCAGCTGTGCTAACTGACCAACAGAGATTTCCTGGAGTCCCGGGCGAATAATAATCAAAACGCCGATAAACCCGGCCACTACCGCAATAAATCGCCGTGCATGTAACGTTTCCCCCAGGAATAAAGCTGCCCCAAGGGTGACCACGACCGGTGTCAGGTAACCGAGCGCGGTCACTTCTGCAATGGGTATACGCGCCATGGCGTAAAACCACAGAATAACGCCCAGCCCGTGGGCAACACCGCGCACTCCCATTGTCCATGGATCACGAATCACTAATTGTCCGTTCAGCAAACGAACAAATGCCGGCAATAGCAACAAAGTGCCAAACACATAACGCAGGAATGCCGCTTCGGCGGCTGGCAGGTCGGTGCCAACGTACCGTACAGTAACGGTAACACCGAGGAAACACAGGCCAGTCACGAACATCCAGAAAATGCCACGGCCGGTCGACGCTAAACGTTCTCTTTCTATTACCAATTTCAGCCAGCAGCCTTGTTGTCACTAATGAGAGTCAACAACGGCGACAGGCGATTGCTGAATTGTCTGTTTCGATCAATTTACATCATGTAAACTATACGACCGTGTAATTCACCAGGTTAATGACGAACCGTTAATTGTCGCTCGTCAGGGTCTAAATAACCGCAAGTTTCAGATCCTCCCACTAAAGCGTACGGAACAAAACAAGTAAACTCCTGCCCAAGTTCCACGCCCGCTCACAGGTTTATTCAACTATGCAAAAACTCATACCGCTGGCTATTGCTGCGACCATCCTGGTCGGGTGCGATAGCGAAGGAATCCACCGCAACAACACCTCTGCAAACGAGTCTGTTTCTGATGTTACAGCATCCTCAGACAACGCAACCGAAGATTCCGCCACTGCTGGCAATACTGACGGCGGCACCACCAACGGTACCACGCAGAATGATCAGCCCGACACAACTACCGGTTCCGATTCTTCCACCGGCTCCACAAGTGATGGCTCAACCACCGACGCGGGCAACACGTCGAATGAAAACGGTTCGAACGGCAACTCCGGCAGCAGCGACAATAGCACCAATCCGTTTGGCGGCAGTGGATCCAGCGACGGTGGCAATAGCAACGACGACTCTATAAACCAGTTAGGTGGCAGTGGCTCCGCCGATGGCGGCAACCCCGACGAAGGTACCGTCGACGATAGTGGCGATAACGGTGGCACCACCGATGCGTCACTGAATCTGAACGCCCCGACTACAGGTACAACCTACGTCAGTACCATGAGCCCTAATCGCTCAGAACAGAATCAATACTGCATTACGCCTTCGCGCGATGAAAACGATCAGGTCGTGATGAATGGCAACTGTCCGGTAGTTCAGTTTCACCCCAACCTGAAGTTCGGTGACTTCCTGCTGGCCACCAACGCATGGAACTTCTGTGCGTCGTCTCTGACGGACTGGCAGCAGTGCATCTCGGTGGACGATTCCTCAGGTGATGTAGTACCGAGATGGGACTATGACTGGGGCAACGAGACAGATGTTCGTGGTGCTGTGTGGCTGGTTAAGTCCTACCCGGAAATTATCTACGGCGTTAAATCGCCAGGTGAATACTCCGGGCCATCACTTGAAGAAACACCGGCTGCAACTGGCCTGCCTGTTCGCGTTGACGAACTGCCTTTCTATAAAATCGACTACGCGTTCTCAAGCGAAGAGTACCCTACGCGCAGCAAAGAGTTTAACGGCCAAACGCTCAACGGCGAACGCAACGTCGCTGTCGAATCGTTTTTTCACGAATTGGGTGGCAACTGCGACGTCAATACACTTATCCGCAATGGCAACGAAAGTAACCAGCGATTCGAAATAATGTTATGGCTGGATAAAGGCGCAGAAAGACTCCCTGCAGCCCCTGGTGACTACGTAACTTCAACAACATTAGATGGCAAGGGCTACGATATCTATACCAAACCTTCAGATGTTGAATACATCGCTTTTGTCGCACAGAACCCGTCAACCTCCGGTGAAATCAACTGGAACACCTTTATCGAATGGACCAGAACTTACTCCCACAGAGTTAACGAAGTGTTCGGTCGTGGTTCAAACACTGTTCAGTTACAAGATAGCTGGTGTATGGCCAACATTCTGGTAGGCACCGAAATATGGTGGGGCAATGGATATTTCCAGGCAGATAACTGGACGATCCACAGAACTGTTCAGTAACAACAAGACTCATCCCATTACGTTTTAACCAAAGCCGGCATTAGCCGGCTTTGTTTTAGGAACCCAACATGGCGCGCCTGCACACTCGAACTGAAGAATCATTAAGTAAAGAAACTCTGGATGTACTCAACCCCACCCGCATAAACGGCAAGATAGCCGACGTTTATTTACAGTTTGCAAACAGCGAACACGCACTGCATGCATACATGATTATGGAAGAGTCGTTACGCAAGAGCGCACTTTCGGATCTTGAACTCGAAGTAATAAAACTGGCTATCAGTGAAATCACTCAGTGCGAGTTCTGCCTCGCCACTCACACCATGAAATCTCGCAAGGCCGGCCTGGACAAGGACCAACAGATGGCCGTTCGCAGCGGCACCGAAACCGGTAATAGCAGGATTGACGTGATCGTAAATATAGCGCGTCACTTTTTTAACCAAAGCGGCCCACTGGATGACTCGCTTATTAACGAGGCTCGCACACAACAGCTGACAGATGAATCGCTGGTCGATATTGCCATGGCGGTCAGCACAATATTCTTTACCAACATGACCAACCACATCAACAACACAAAATCTACACTCCCCGCACCGCCCAGAATTAACTAACGTCGGTGTCACAACTGTCTTCTGACAAGTGGCACTGGTACACTTATCTGTTTTCAACCATGGACACGCGTTGTGGCATTTGAAGTCGACGGCAAACTACACAAAATCTTCGATACCGAACAAAAAACTGACAGTTTCCGCGCACGCGAATTTGTGCTGGAAGTGGTCGATGGCCAATATCCGCAAATGGTGAAGTTTCAGCTCACTCAGGACAAATGCGAGTTGCTAGACGGGCAAAACGAAGGGGATGAAATCAAGGTGCACTTCGACCTGCGTGGCAGAGAATGGAACGGAAAGTATTTCACCAACCTGAACGCATGGCGTATAGAGTCCGGCGCATCTGCTCAGGCTGCACCACCCGCAGAAATGTCAGACACCAACCCGCCGCCGGGCAACGAGCAGGACTACGACGAGATACCTTTCTAGTTTCCTGTATGTCTGCGTTAAAGCAGAAGCTGATAAACCCTCAACAGTGAGGGTGATATAGAAGTCAGCACATCGCCTTGTAGCATCAGAAAACCCGACGCGTAAGCGAGGCTATATCTCACTATGCTTCGCCGCTCGCCACTGCACGGAAAATTTCGTAACTCGATCGATCGTTTGGCCTCCCGCTTGCGGGAGGACCTGCATCTCAGCGCCAGGTAGGCTCCGACCCTGTAATAACAACTAATAACACTAGCATGCTCGACGTCATCAGGCCTGATAAACCCCACAAACCTTCGCCATCTGCACAAGCTCGGCCAGTGATCTGGCCTGCATTTTGGCCATCACGCGGGCACGATGATCATCAACCGTCCGGTGACTGATCTCAAGCTCACGGGCAATAACCTTGTTCGACGTATCGGCCGCACCTGCCACAAGACGGGTCATGACATCTTTTTCTCGAGGGGTTAATTGCTCAAAGCAGCTATTGATATGCGCCGCCTGAATTGCCGATTCATGTAGCTCAGATGCAGATTCCAGCGCACTGTCTATGCGCTCTAAAAGCATTTCAACCGGATACGGTTTTTCCAGAAAATCGACAGCTCCGCCTTTCATGGCCCGCACAGACATCGGTATATCGCCATGGCCGGTGATAAATATGATTGGCAACGGAATATTTTTCTCTGCGAGTATTTCCTGCAGCTCTAATCCGTTAATACCTGGCATGCGCACATCAAGCACTAAACAGCCGGGCGCAGTGTGCTGATAAGTTCCAAGAAACTCTTCCGCACTGGCATACGTCTTGACACTGTACCCACGCTGCTCCAGCGAGCGCGTTAGCGCTTTGCGCACAGCCTCATCGTCATCGACGATATATACAGCCCTTTCATCCAACTCCATTATCTACGCTCTTTTTGATTGGCAAGCTGAACATGAATGTTGTCATACCTTGGGTAGTATGATCCAGCCATAAACGACCCCCATGCGCCTCTACAATTGACCGGCTGATCGATAATCCCATGCCCATCCCATCCACCTTGGTGGTTTGAAACGACTTAAACAGATTACTTTCTACTTGCGGCGTTATTCCCGGTCCGGTGTCACTGACGCTCACGTGGATCCAGTTGCCACCTTCAAGCTCGGTTTTTATGGTCAGTTCACGTACCGCAGACTCATGATAGCGAATCGCCTCCACGGCATTTCGCTCAAGATTCACCAGTACCTGCTGAATCTGCACGGCATCAATCATGGTTTCCGGCAAATCTTCCGCCAGATCCAGTTTGACCTCTACATTGTGCTCGCGTGCTTCCGGCATTGTCAGTCGATTGGTTTCCTTGACCAAACGGTTAATATTTACACTTGCGGTTTGCGGTGCATCCTTACGCATCATCTGCCGCATACTATGGATTATGCCACCGGCCCGCTGCGATTGCTCGTAGATATCCTGCAGCGTTTCCTCGACATCACTTTCAGACTGCCCGGTCAGATTAGATAACAGTGAATCACAGTTATGGCTGATTGCGGTAAGCGGTTGATTAATTTCGTGCGCCAGCACACTGGCCATTTCACCTGCGGTATTCAAACGCGCTACGTGCGCCAGATCTGCCCTGAGCTTGCGATCTCGATCTTCAAGCTTGCGTTTGGCAGTAATATCCTCATAAACCAGCACCGCATATCGCTGCGCATTGGAATAAAACGTCGTGAGATTAATTTCCATCCAGCAGGTGTCATCGCCGATCTGACAGGGAAACTCATAATGAAAACTGTCCTGCTCTCCATTTAACACCGCATTAAAATATTTTTTGACCGACGTTAACGCCCGCTGTTCTTCGGCGGGTCGCGCCTGAAAAGCCACCATATAGTTGTGCCCGACCCCGCCACCGGAGACAGCACCCGCTGACAACTCACGCCACGCTTTATTGGCGGCTTTTATCGTAGCGTTTTTATCAAGTATCGCAATGTTAGGTGCAATGGCATCAAGCGATGTACGCAGAAACTGCTCCGAATCACGCAGTGCTTCTTCGGCCTGCTGACGCCCCTGCCGTTGTGCCGCTAACAGTTCCTGATAAACTGATTTTAATTCCTGTTCTATTTTTTTGCGGATGGTGATATCGCGGCCAATCCCTCTAAAGCCAATAAACTCTCCTTGCTCACCAAGCAGTGGCTTGCCACTCATCGCAATTACCCGTCGCTCTCCTTCAGGAGTTACCCACTCAGACTCGTACTCGCTGAACTCTCGCTGTTCCAGTAAATTTTCAACCGGCCAATGCACACCGGTGGCGCGTTCATCACTGGCGAGCAACACAGACATTTCCTCTGCCTGTGACACACCACCGCTGTTATCACTCACGGTTAAGTCCTGATTCGATAGCACCTTAAGCTTCAGGTTATCGTTCATCTCCCAAAACCAGTCAGCGCCAATATCTGCAAAGTCGGCTATACGCTGAGCGTGATCCTGTTGATCCATACGCAATTGTGTTTGCAGGTTGCGCTGGCGAATTAACAAAGCAGCAAAACCCAGCGCCAACAGTGCATAAAACCCGAGCAAAGAAATTAACGAACCACGAAAACGATTCAGGTAATCAGACTGATCGGCAATTAGTACTGTTGCCACCTGATCTGTCTCGGCTGCGATTGCCCGCAAACTGGCATAACGATCGTTAAGTCTCTGCGCCGCCAGCGATAACAGTACGGCAGGTTCAATTGACTGACCGGGTACTCCTTCTTTTATCCATTGCGCGACATCTTCCATCACCGGTTTAACGTAGGCATGCGCAGTCGCCGCACCATCCAGACGCTCAAATGAATACTGAAAGCGCATTTTATCCAATTGCAAACGGGCAGAACCCAAGGCACGATCCAACGCCCCTTCAACCTGGGTGGTGCCATTACGTTCACGCTCAACCGCAAGCATCACTCCTTCGTACTCGTGCAGCAGGTTCGAAACATCGTGCTGCTGCTGCAGCACCTCTTCTGCGAGTGCTTCACGAATCTGTGTGGTGGCACGATTAACAAACAACGCTAACGCGGCCCCCATGGCCAGCACCATGACGAAAATTACTATCGTCCACCATTTCTGGCTGCCGATTGCGTTGTTGTCAGCAGCATTCATAGTTACCGAGCCGCCTGTGACAGATCTGGATGCGCCTGTTCGGAATAATATCTGGCAGCGCCTTCATGCAATGGTGCGATAAGACCTGCCAGAGCCGAATCAAAAGCGACCTCCCCACCCTTGGGATGATTAGCACTCAAGACTGCCAACGTCTTGTTATCCCACAAGGTCTGCGTTATTCGATAAATTAAATCACTGTCCAAACCGGCATCAACGATCAACTGCGCCGGTACTGCGAGTGTTTTTACCGCCTGTGAATTTCCATAGGTATTTTGTGGAATCTCATCGACAGTCAAAAAGGGAAAGTCCGTCAACAACGGGCTGTCAACGGCGATTTCCAATGGCAGTATTTTGCCGACGCCATCTGCCACCAGTTCAGAGACACCATTGACCGGGTAACCGGCTACAACAAAAAATGCATCCAGCGCACCACGCCGGAATCGATCAATCGCGTCTATCGGTTTCAGATACACCAGTTTGATCTCTTCTTCCGAAAGCCCTTGCGAACGAATCACCTGCTGAACATTTAACTGGGTACCGGAACCAATTTCATCAGTGGAAACCCGCTTACCTGCCAGATCCCTGAACCCTTCAATTCCGCTATCCGTCCTTACCACGAAGTGCAGACTTTCAAGATACAAAGTTGCCACGGTTCTGAGATTCTCTATCGGGCCACTTTCTTTAAACTCTGCGGTGCCATGATACGCCCAGTGCACAACATCAGCCTGGGCAAGTGCTGCTTCAAGTAAACCCGCACCTATATCCTGAACATTGGAAGCCGAACCTTTTGATCGCTGCGCTAACGCCAGAACCGGACAGTGAGCGGTTAATTCCTGCGCGATTAAAGACCCTATCGGAAAGTATGAACCACCACTGCCGCCAGTGCCTATTCTGAAAATTGGATCGCTGCCCGCATCCTGCGACTGTGCCTCAGCTTCGAAAGTTGCCAGCAAAAACAGCAATGCGCCGATCACAGCAATAACCACTGTTTTAAGCCTGATCAGATAATCCATCTAATGGTGCTCTCCGGGCAATACAGGGACTGATGATAGAAGATTTTTTGTGTACGTGTGCTGAGGGTCTGAGAACACAGTTTCAGTATCTCCCTGTTCAACAATATTGCCATTCTTCATCACCAGAACCCGATCAGTCACCGATCTGACGACGGTTAAGTCGTGAGAAATAAATAAATACGATAATTGATAACGGTCTGACAGTGCTGCCAGTAAATCCAGTATTTGCGCCCTGATGGAAACATCCAGCGCCGACACCGGCTCATCCAGCACTATCAGCTTCGGCTTAATCACCAACGCTCTGGCAATCGCAATGCGCTGCCGCTGGCCACCGGAAAATTCATGTATATATTTGTCACCGTCTGAAGAAGCCAGACCGACACTTTCCAAAACCTCAGCGATGGTACGCTCATATTCCCGGGCACCTGGCTTGTTCTCCAGCAGGTGGAATGGTTCAGCAACTAACCGTTTAACTTTATGCCTGGGGTTAAACGATCCATAAGGATCTTGAAAGACTACCTGCACCTTGCGTCTGAGCGATGATGGCATTTGCATGTCTGCCAGCACTTGCTCACCGTCTATGCTGATGCTGCCTGCCTGAACTTTTTCAAGCCCCAGTATCGCGCGTGCCAGCGTCGACTTGCCACAACCGCTTTCGCCAACCAGACCGACATTTTCACCGCGATGGATCACAAAGCTCACAGCATTCACAGCGCGGAACTTTTTTGCAGCACTGAATAAACCAGTGCGTGGCAGCGTATAATCACGACTGACTGAATCAACTTTAAGCAAAATTTCCGCTTGCGATGATACCGCCACTCGCTGTGGCACATGCCCCGATGCCTCGTAAAGCTTCTGCGTGTAAGGATGCTTGAGCTCTTTAAATATTGCATCAGTTAAACCACTATCGACAACCTTGCCGTGACGCATTATCACCATATGGTCGGCTATATCTGCAACCACACCAAGATCATGGCTGATCAGAATCAACCCCATATTGTGCTCATGGGTAAGCCGCTTTAACAGATCCAGCACCTGCGCCTGTGTGGTCACATCAAGTGCGGTAGTCGGTTCATCAGCAATTAATAGTCGAGGTTTCAAGGCAATTGCCATGGCGATCACTACGCGCTGGCGTTGCCCGCCCGACAGCTCGTGCGGATAGCGTGAAAGCGGGAACTCATCGTTCGGCAGCTCCACGTGTTCGAGCGTTTGTGCGGCTATCTGCATCGATTCATGACGACTCACCCGCTGATGCACAATCACGGTTTCGGCAACCTGTTGCCCGATAGTCTGTACCGGGTTTAATGCTGTCATGGGTTCCTGAAACACCATACCGATGTCATCACCACGTATGTCACACATTTGGGCTTCGGTTTTATTCAGTAAATCTTCACCATCAAAAACAATACTGCCTGCGACTTGAGATCCGTGCGGCAACAGCTGCATTATCGACAAAGCGCTCAGCGACTTGCCAGACCCGCTCTCACCGATAATGCCAAGTGTTTGTCCGGCACTTACCTGAAAGTCGATATCGTGTAATACCGGTTTGTCGTAGATCGACAGGCGCAGATTTTCTACCGTTAATAAGGTCATAAGGGCAGCATCATCTGGACTGCTGGCGTAAGCGTGGATCAAAGTAGTCGCGCAATCCATCACCAAACAGGTTCAAACCAAGCACTGTAAGTACAATCGCAAAGCCGGGAAACAAAGCCAGATGTGGGGCGAATGAAATCATGGTCTGACTTTCGGCAAGCATACGCCCCCAGCTTGGTATCGGTGGCTGCGCCCCCAGCCCCACGTAAGATAGCCCGGCTTCAGCCAGTATTCCTAAAGAAAACTGAATCGTCCCCTGTACGATCAGCAGGTTAACGATATTCGGCAGTATATGTTCAACCGATATTCTAAATGCATTCTTACCCGCGGTTCTGGCAGCGAGAATAAAATCTCTTGTCCATAAACTTAACGCCGCGCCACGGGTTAATCTGGCAAATACCGGTATATTAAAAATACCAATTGCGATGATCGCATTGACCGCTCCAGGGCCGAACACTGCAGTGATCATAATGGCGATCAGCAGCGCCGGAAATGCAAACACCAGATCATTCGATCGCATAATCAACTCATCAAGCAGACTATGCCGCCATGCTGCAGCTGCCAACCCCAGCGGTACCCCTACTGTTAAACCGATACCTACTGCAACAATAGCAACCGCTATCGACGTTCGAGCACCCACCATGATCATCGAAAAGATATCTCTGCCAAAATGATCTGTGCCAAACCAATATTGACTGCCGGGCTTTTTAAGTTTGTTGGCAATATCCAGTTGAGTAACGTCGTAGGGTGTCCAGAAAAAAGACACAATAGCTGCCAGCAGAAATATCAACGCCAGTACCGCACCGATAACCAGATTGCGTCGAAAGATTCCAGACTCCATAGGTTATCTTTGCGCTCGCAAACGTGGATCAGCCACCGCGTAAGCGACGTCAACTAAAAAGGTGACCAGTACCACAGCAAACACCAGCAACATCACAACGCTTTCGACAACAATTAAATCGCGTTGAGATATAGCCTGAAAAATCAATCGGCCAAGACCCGGCAGAAAGAAAACATTTTCAATGATGATGGCGCCGGCCAGTAAGAACGAAAACTGCAGACCAATAATGGTCAGCACCGGGATCAGCGCATTTCGCAATGCATGACGCCACAACGTTTGCCTGGTGGTGAGCCCTTTTGCTCGTGCGGTGCGAATAAAGTCCTCACCAAGTGTATCTAACAGTGAAGAGCGCATGACGCGAGCCAGAATCGATGCCTGCGGCAAGGCCAATGCCACCGCAGGTAACGTGAGTGCTTTCACGCCTGCAAAGAAACCTTCATCCCAACCGGGAAACCCGCCGGCAGAAAACCATCTCAGCTGAATAGAAAAAAACAACACCAACAGCATGGCGAACCAAAAGTTGGGAATCGCCACACCCAGCTGCGTCGCTCCCATAATGCTGACATCTGCCACCGAACCACGACGCGTAGCTGCAATAATACCAGCCGGGAAAGCAATCACAGTGGACAACAACAACGCATATAACGCGAGCGGCAGGGAGATGCCGATGCGATCTGCAATCATGGCACTTACCGGGGTACGGTAGGTATAAGACGTACCAAAATCTCCGTGTACCATGCCGCCCACCCACTGAAAATAGCGAGTTATCTTTGAAGCGTTGAGCCCGAGCTCATCACGCAGCGCCTGTACTGTATCGGGCTCAGCATTGAGACCCAGCATGTAGCTGGCCGGGTCACCTGGCACCACTTCTATTGCTATAAAAATGACCACGCTCGCAACTGCGAGCGTGGCCACCAGTGATAGCAGGCGCTTAAGGACGAAACGAAGCAATGGTTTGTGTTTACTGCTACTTCCAATACACCGCGGTCAGATCGTTGGCCTGCGTTGGAGAGTTTTCCCACAGCCCGACGATGTCTGCGTTCGCAACACCGGTTTTCGCTAGCTGAAAAAGGTACCCGTTGACATAATCGTCGCTGATAATCTGCTGTGCTTTTTGCAGCGACTGTGTGCGCATAGCTGGATCGGTAATGCTTTCAAGGTCAGACATTAACGATTGCAAATCCGGGTTGTCATACTGGAAGTAGTAATCCGCTTTGGCATAGATGCCGATATCCATAGGCTCCGTATGCGAAACGATAGTCAAACCGTAGTCCTTACCACGGAATACCTGTTCCAGCCATTGAGCCCACTCCAGATTACTGATCTCGGTGGTAATGCCCACTTCCCGAAGTTGTGCAGCGATAATCTCACCACCTCTTCTTGCGTAAGAGGGCGGTGGCAGCTTCAAAGTGGTGGTAAAGCCTTCTTCAAAACCTGCTTCTTTTAACAACGCCTTTGCTTTTTCCGGGTCGTAGGCTGAGTTGCCTGTTAAATCGACATAGGCCGGGTGGTGTGGCGCGAAGTGTGTACCGATTGGTGTGCCATAGCCAAACATGGCTCCATCAACAATCGCTTTGCGGTCAATGGCATGCGCCAGCGCCTGGCGCACGAGCTTGTTATCAAATGGCGGCTGCTTATTATTGGTAGAGAGAATCGTTTCGCCTTCGGTGGAACCCACCACAACCTGAAATCGCGGATCAGCTTCAAACTGCGGCAGATTTTCAGGAGCCGGGAATACAGGAAATGCATCAACATCACCGGCCATCAAAGCCGCGAATGCTGCCGTGGGCTCGGAAATAAACTTAAATGTGGCCTTTTCCAGTTTTGCAGCCTCACCCCAGTAATCCGGATTGCGGGCAATTTCAATACGATCACCTTGTACCCATTTCGAGAATGTAAAAGGCCCGGTACCCACCGGATCTGTTTTGGCTTTGTCAAAACTGTCTGGTGAAAGCATAATCGCATCACCCCAGGCCAGGTTAAACAGCAACGCACCGTTAGGCGCAGCCAACGTGATGACTACCGTTTCAGCATCGCTGACTTCTACATTTTCTATCCCTGCAAACAGCTGCTTCTGGGCGTTGGTAGAAGTTTCGGCACGCGCACGATCGAGTGAGAATTTTACATCCTGCGCATCAAAGTCACTGCCATCGTGAAACTTGACACCGGTATTCAGCGTGAAGGTGTAGGTTAAACCGTCGTCAGAAATTTCCCACGACTTTGCCAACGCCGGCTGTACACTGCCATCCGATGCAAAGCGCGTTAACCCTTCGAAAATATTTGCATACACCACCTCGTCGATTGCTGCAGCGGCGCCACCTGTCGGGTCAAGATTGGGCGGCTCCAGTTGCATGCCAAGCACCAGGTCAGTTTTCGCAGCATGAGTAGTGGATGCTGCTGCAATGAGTAGTGGTAACAGTAATTTTCGAAGGCTCATAGCCAACCTCTCCGTCATATTAATATCCTCCCTAACTTACCACACAACGCAAACTGGCACTTGTTTGTCCGTATTGTTACGGAGCTCGATTCCTGACCGAGATGCCAGTTAAATCAGGCATAGAATTCGACAAACTCCGAGACCTCTGCGCGCTCTGTTTCAAGGGTGTTTTCTATTGACGAAAAATCCGCATAACCAATCGACATACCACAGACCACCACCTCTTCATCGGTAAGCGGCAGTGCCGAACGAATAGCACGGTGGTACCCGCAAAAAGCCGCCTGTGGGCAAGTGTGCAAACCGGCTTCGCGCGCGAGCAGCATGACATTCTGCAAAAACATGCCGTAGTCGAGCCAGCTGCCGGTATTGAGATCACGATGAATGGTAAACACAGCGCCAACAGGTGCGCTGAAAAATTCAAAGTTGCGGCGATGTTGTGCCTTCATTTTTTCTTTGTCGCCCTTTTGAATATCTAACAACGAGTAAAGATCCCAGCCCACTTTACGGCGACGCGACAGGTAAGGTTCGAAGAACTTGTCAGGGTAATAGGGTTCTTCCGCATCATAGGGCTCATCAGCATCGTACGCTTTCAGAACCGCACCACTGACGTTGTTAAGCGACTCACCCGATAACACCCGCACTCGCCAGGGTTGCATGTTGGTGCCGCTTGGCGCGCGCGATGCCGTGGTGAGTATTTTCCTGATCACTTGTTCATCAACCGATTGATCGGTAAAAGCACGCAATGAGCGCCGGGTAACCACAGCATCGGTTACCGTGGTTGCCGGGTTATTAAGATCGACCTGGGTCAATTGACTCTCCATATTTGATCTGATTTACAACGATGAATTTTCACTGGATAACATAGCCGTTAACCACCAGGGCTTTTACGGACCACCAGAGTATTGGCCATTTTGTCGTGCCATCCCTGATGTTTTTCATCCCACAGCACCCACAGCAGGCCAACCGCAAACGGCATGGTTGCTACGTAGTATCCCAGGTAACGCAATAACCACTGCTTACCTGTCGGCATATCCCCGGTGTCTGCATCAATAATTTCGGAACGTATTAGAAGTTTACCGGGGGTTGACGCAATCTTTAACCAGAAAGCAATAACAATTACGGCCGGCACTACAATGCTTAGCACCGTATATAAGGTACCGGGACGGTGATCGGGGTCGGTACCGAATATCACCGGCCCGTATAACATGTACATTGGTGGTAGAAAAATGACCATGGTAAAAATGCCATCAACTACGGCCGCATAAACCCGCGGCCAAAAGCCGATGGTCTCTGCTTCGGCCAGGCGTTTTAAACCACTGGATAGATTCACCCCCGTTTAGCCATTGTCACAATTTTTTCAATATGTTCATTGCCCGCCAGAATTTCCTGCCCACCTTCGATGTTTTCTATATTGGCAAACTGCTGCGCTATGTGTTCCGGGGTACGCTGTTCTTCGGGCAGAAACACGCCCGGCGCTTCGATCAGCTTTGCCACGGTATAACAACCTGCACCAGCCAGCAGAATCTTGCGATCGGGAGCCTGCTCACTTGCCAGAAACAGCACTGCCGGTGAGACATGCTCAGGCGCTAAGGCATCAAATACGTCCGCGGGCATAATATCCTGTGTCATTCTTGTTGCAGCAGACGGCGCGAGACAATTAACGCGAATATTATACTTTTGCCCTTCAATACACAGCACATTCATCAACCCCACTACTCCGAATTTGGCCGCACCGTAATTTGCCTGACCGAAGTTACCGTAGATACCTGAGGTAGAGGTTGTCATCACGATGCGTCCATAGCCCTGCTCACGCATCACCGGCCATACCGCGCGGCTGCAATAGGCGCTGCCATTTAAATGCACATCAACCACAGAACGCCAGTCAGACATCTCCATTTTGGCAAAGGACTTATCGCGAAGAATACCGGCGTTATTGACCAGCACATCTATTCGCCCCCACTGCTGTATCGCCGCAGCGATCATGTCCGACACCTGCTCTTCATTGGTCACATTGGCGGTGCTCGCAATCGCCTCACCACCGTTGGTAATAATTTCATCTGCCACTTGCTGCGCCACTGAACTGCTGCCACTGCCATCACGATCTCCCCCCAGATCATTGACCACAACTTTTGCGCCACGCTGCGCCAGTTGCAGAGCATGCGAGCGACCCAACCCGGTCCCGCCACCGGTGACAATGGCAACCTTATCTTCGAACGAAATATTCATACTTTTCCTGTCTGTGCTGGCATCAGAGTGGCATAATTGTGAACAAGTAAAAACACCCGCCGGTTCACCGCCCAGTCGTTACATTGTATGACATCAGGCGATTGGAATTGCGCTGTATTCAGTCCATATTACTGGGCAACTTCTCATCGGTTTCGACCGCAGCAAATCACCATGTTAAATCGCACTAAAGCACACCACGACCTCAATTGGTCAAACAATCGCCCGTCCGCAGACAACATTCCGTGGCACCACGAAGAGCAGCAGCCGGCACGTCGCGGCAGACTCACCACACTAGAGGCTCTGCAACTTATTCGTCGCCGTTATGAAGCCAGCCTGCGCGAAAGTTTGTCTCACAAAGAGCATGCAACACACAGCTACAGCGATCTGGAACACCACGAGCAACAAGCAGCGTAGCAGCATCTCGCAAAAGCCATGTTCACAGGCTAAAGCCGCCAGGCGTTCGGTTGGGTATACTGCACCGCGAAAATTACCCGCGGCGAATTTCATTGAGTACAACACCCACCTTTTACCACAGGCATCCGTCACCGATCGGCGAGCTTGTCATTGCAGGTAACTCCGAGGCATTGAGCTACATCGGCTTCCCGTCAGGCAATCGCCAAGCCACCGTTAAAAGCACGTGGGAACGCTGCCAGGAACCATTCAAGGAAGTCTGTCGCCAGCTTGATCTTTACTTTGCAGGGTCCCTCACCCGCTTTGACCTGCCACTATTACCTGTTGGCACGCCATTTCAGCAACGGGTATGGCAGGCACTGCTCGACATCCCCTACGGCGAAACCACCTCATACGGCAAAATTGCAGAAACCATAGCGCAACCTACTGCCAGCCGTGCCGTTGGCAATGCCAATGGCAGCAATCCGATTCCAATTATTATTCCCTGCCATCGTGTGATCGGGCAGGACGGCACACTCATCGGATTTGGTGGCGGGCTGCCTGTTAAAAGATATTTATTGCAACTGGAAGACAAAGAACAACTGAGCTTCGGCTTTTAGCCGATTATGCCGGCTTCACGCCAACCCAGTATGTCTTCTGTCGTTATCCCCAACTCGTGTAACAGTTCTTCGGTATGTTGACCGCGTGGTGGAGCATGGTGGGTGACTGCCGGGCCGTCATGCTCAAACTGAAATGCCGCCACCGGTGTTTTAATATCACTATCCTCATCGGAATAAGCCTGTGGTTGTTGCAAGACACGGCGCGAAGCGACCTGAGGATGCGCCAGCGCCTCATCGAGTTGGCGTACTCTGGCAGCCGGTACTCCAATCTCGTTTAGAGTGTCCTCCCAATATTGCGCCGTTTGCGTGCTCAGCACTTCTGCCAGTACTTTACGATCAGCATCGATTCGCACAGATAACGCCACCGTATCCAGATTTTCTATTTCAGCGGCGATGTCATCACAGCCGAGCGCTTTCCATAGGGCGACATGCTGTCTGGTTGTGAATGCACCCACCATTACCTGGCCCTGCAAAGCCTGAAAACACCCGTAACCCGGATGAGTCAAACTGGAATTACCCGGTGGCGTTGGCGCCGATTGTGACAGCTGAGTATCCACCACACTGGTAGACATCAGCATGATCGCAGCATCCAGCATAGACACATCGATATATTGCCCGCGACCACTGCGGGTACGCTGAAACAACGCCGACGACACCGCAAAGGCCGCCTGAGCTCCGGTACCGTAATCAAGCACCGGCGGGCCCACCCGAACCGGTGCAGTTTCGGTGCTGCCAGTGTGCGCCATTAACCCCGAAAACGCCTGAATCACATTATCATAAGCGGGGTGCTGAGCCTTCGGACCGGTTTGCCCGAAGCCGGACATAGAACAGTAGATAAGCCCGGGATTGATCTGTTTGAGTGACTCATAATCAAGCCCAAGCCTCGTCATCACACCACCGCGAAAATTCTCTACCAGTACGTCGGCGCTTTTCACCAGCTGCCTAATCAGTGCAATACCATCCGCGTGGTGAATATCTATCAACAAGCTTTTCTTGTTTGCTCCCTGCGCGAGAAACTGGCTGCCACGCAACTCACTGCCGAGCGCTGCACTGGCGCTTTCGCTGCGCATCATGTCCGGTTGAGTCGGCGACTCTATTTTAATAACTTCTGCCCCCATTACCGCTAATTGATACGTGCAAAACGGCCCTGCCAACACGTGGGTAAAATCAAGACACCGAATACCTTCAAACGCTTGCATAACAGTTTCCTCACCTGGAAAAACGCAGGCCTGAGAGTCTACTCCCTGTAGTAAACCCGGCGCCACTGTTACAATCAGCCGCCCTACCGAGTGGCCACAAAATTATGACAACCCTACACCTTGTCCGCCATGGACAATCCCTGTGGAATGCAGAAATCAGAATTCAGGGAACTTCGGATCCGGAGCTGTCTGAACTTGGCATCCAACAGGCGCAGGCGGTTGGCAAAAAACTGCCAAGCTTCGATCGCGTCTATTCCAGTGATCTCATTCGTACCCGCCAGACCACCCATCACATACTCGATGGCAATACTGATCATGTCGACTTCAGGCCATCGCTACGCGAGATACATCTGGGCCCGTGGGAAGGCATGTTGCTTACCGATGCCACAGAACAATACCCGGTCGAAACTGATCAATTCAGAAACTCACCCATAGATTTTGCTCTGCCGGGTGCTGAAACCTTTCACGAACTACAAACCCGAGCTCACAAAGCGATAAACGAAATCCTGGCTGAAAGTGAAAACGAAAATCTTCATATACTCATTGTCAGCCACGGTGCGTTTTTAAAGTCATTGCTTGTCGACTACGCCGGTATGACACTAAACGAGATGTGGAAAAATCCGCATATCGACAACTGCGGCCACAGCATCGTTGAATTCGGTACCGGCAAACCTGTCATTAAAAAGTTTGCCGATGAACTCACCTGGTAACCAATAGCGCTTAACCTGCGGCGCCAATGGGCACTGACGCCTGTTGCCGTGCCTCCGACCTGCCGGATAGTGGCAACTGACATCATGGCATTATTCAGCGTAAGGTATTGAGCGATGTATCCGGTATACTCCACAAGTCAGACACACATTATCGGCAAGTACTACCCTCATACTGTCCAGCTAAGTCTGTAATCATGGCACGATGTATTAATTTCTCTGTTTGTGTAGCGATTGCGCTTGCGATATCTATCTCAGCGGTGCCCACAGCGTTGCAACCCGCCGCCGCCAACCAGACGCACAATAATCCCCCGGAGAAACAAGTTGCACCGCTCCCGCTGACCCCATTAAACCTGAAGCTATTCGGCACATACGTTACCGATCCCGCTGACCGCTCGTTCGCAATCATCAGCGTAGATGAGCAAGAAGAACAGATCTACCGGGTAAATTCAGAAATAGTTGGAAAAGCGACTGTGGTTAAAATCTTCGCTGATGAGGTAGTTATTGACAATAACGGAGCGATGGAACTGATCAAACTAACCAGACCACCGACCTCCAAAAAAACAGCCGCTACTCAGCAAAACCACGCGCAGGCAGAAAAAAATACACAACAACCAAACGAACAACGCGCAAGCAACAACTCATCGAATCAACCTGCCACCCCTAAAGCAGGCCAGTTAGTTGAATCATCCTATCAACTTCAACCATTCGACAAGCTGTACATCCAGGTGCAAAACGAACCGGAATTAACGATGTGGCAAACGATTAATGAATCCGGTTCTATAAACTACGCGTTTGTGGGTGGATTGGAAGTCGCCGGACTGACACGACAACAAGCAAAAGACCTTATTACTGAAAGATTGACCGGATACCTGTCCGATCCCATCATAAAAATCGCAATAAACAAATTTAGATCTTTCTGGATTGGTGGTGAAGTTAAACGGCCAGCCACCTACGACCTTAGCGCCGGAATGACAGTGGAGCTTGCCATCAAACTTGCAGGCGGCCTGACAAATCGTGCCTCAACAAATAGATTACGACTGACACGCAATATCAAGGGTGAGAGCAAAACCCTATCTATTTCCCTAACTCAGACTATTCGCCCGGGAGATTTTATTGAGGTGGGCGAGGGATTTTTCTAATCATCATCGGCCCGTCGTATGTTTTACCAGTCATTTGATGCTAGAAACTCACGCCAGCAGCGAAGTTTTTTTCTAGATAATTTCGGACGATTTCCCCGCAAATGGACAAGGCAACCACTCATTTACGTTACATTCAAGGATAATTTTTTGACTTTCATCAGAGCATTTGATGATTTCTACGCTTATTGACAGTCATTTGCTAGAAACTAGATTGTGGTCATTCGCTTTTAAAATCAACGAGCTAGAAGATCGACATCCGTTCTAAAATCTAGGCAAAGGCAATAGTGAGAAGACATTTGATTCAACCGGGTAATGACCTGATATACTCTCGCCCCCAATCTTCAATATAGAACATAGTTACCATGGCCAAGAAAAAGGCATATAGCAAGAAAAAGGCAGTTGGCAAGAAAAAAGTAGTTGGCAAGAAAAAATCAGTCAGTAAGAAGAAAGTTGCAACGAAAAAAGCCAAGCCAGCTGTCGATAGACGGCAGGTGAATATCATGATGGACGAAAAATCCATCAAGAAACTGGACAAGGTTCGTGGAAAGCACGGCGCAACCAGATCCGAAATGATTATGAAAATGATCAAATCTGCGTCTTGATTTAGCGCGGTAAACAGCGGAGACGCCCGTCTCCGCTGTGAAGTTTAAGAAAATTTGCTGAATCAATCAGCTAACAAAATTCTTAAGCAACATTTGCAGCCACCCGACAAGAATCCACACGCGCCGGCCAATAGCAGGAAGTCAAACCAGCAACTGGTCTGATTCAGCACAGAGTAGCCCGGTACGTTAATCACCAGAAAAGCACCCACAAATACCAAAGCAAGCACCGGCATTACCTTTAACAAGAT
>CALLLY010000161.1 GCA_938008205.1 uncultured Granulosicoccaceae bacterium | reverse complement strand
GATGGTCGCCCTTATCGATGAAGTCACCGCCAGAATGCGCAGTGAAGGCGTTGCCATTATTCTGGTGGAACACCATATCGACACTGTCTTGAATATTGCTGACCGGGTAGCGTTTATAGAGAACGGCAGAAACCCTGAAACTGTCAGCACATACGACCTGGCTCAAACACCGGATAAAGTGATGCAGTATTTGGGTGTCAATTAGGTACGCGTTGTACACAACCGGTTCGGCCGGTTTGCAAACACGCCTGTCAGTTTTAACACCGACAACAGTAACACCATGAGTAACGTCGTCGCACCACCGCCACTCGACTTAACCTGTGCCGCACCATCTTCATCGTTCAATGGCAAAGCCGCTCCAATTACTGGATTTTCAGAAACTACAGGGTCATTGAAAACGCCGGCATCTTCAGAGTTGGTTGCTATGCGAAAGTTATCGAAGAATACATGCTGATCTTCAGAGGGAGCCCACGATGCATCATTGCCGCCGTAAAATGTACTGAAGTAGAAAAGGTTAACCCCTATATCAGCAGTTTTTCGAAACAGAAATTTTTCTTCACTTAAAACCTTTTTACCGTCGAGCCAGGCTTCAAGGATTCCGTTGGCAACACCGGGAGTATTGAGAACCACTCTGTGCTGAATGCGGTGCCATTGACCAGGCTCGGCATTAGCCCCCCAATATTCATCGTCTCCGTAGTAGTTGGTTTGTCCTGCGTGATAAACATAGTTTTCAAGCTTACCGTCTTCACGCCACATTCCGCGTGCACTCCAACCATCATAGCCATCGGGAAACCCGCCTCCTGTATTACATCCGCTGGTGGCAGTAAGCGTATTATCGTAACCGCATAAACCGGGTAATTTGCCACCTCGAACAAAGTCAAAACCTTCAGCAAATTTTACATCATAGGAAACGTATAACTCTTCGTAACTTTTAGGCAGATCCAGACTGAACTCAACATCGGATAAAAATGCCGCAGCGCCTGCTGCGCCATATTTATTTGCCGGATAAGTCACTCGAAGCGCGTTACCACGCTCAGCGTCAGTCACCACATCTACCCTTCCCTGCACAAACCCCAGATGCCACAGCGGTCTATCCCAATCCAGATTGACCTGATCAGCGCCATATGAACCGACCGGGGTCGATTCAAAATCCTGCTGAAAAATCACACCGACAAAAGTCTTTCTTTTAACAAACTGACAACTGCTTCCTCTTTCATAACCCCAGCCATCTCCATCCAGATCTTCAATATTGCTGGAACACTCAGGATACTTTGAAAAGGCTGTGATCTGGCAACTGGCACCGTTTTCGTAACCCCAGCCATCGGCATTATCGTCAGACGCACGGTACTTACATGACGGATAACTGGTTTTGCGCGGCGTTGATGAAACCTTGCACGACGCACCGTTTTCCCACCCCCAGCCATCGCCGTCACTATCGCTTGAACTATCCTCACAGGCAGGATATCCGGACACGATCTGTACTTTACAACTTGCCTCGTTCTCCCAACCCCAGCCGTCTCCATCGCTATCAAATCGAGCACTTGAGCAGATCGGGTAACCACTGGTGGGCGCATCGTCGGCGAACAACGCTGCACCAATTGGCGGCTCCTCTGCCTGACAAACTTTGCCAGCAGGATCCGGCCACTCAGCATTGCTGTCATATTCACAAGCAATTTCAACCGCGCTCACTTGAGTCGCCATCAGCAATAATGCGGTGGTCATCACTGGCCAGCAGCGTAACTTTTTCACATCGTAGTCCTTTGTTTGGATTATCACAGTCGGCGCCGCCTTTACTGCTCACATAGGAAGCAAACCAGCGAACTGTTTAAGCCATTAGCGGTCGCTTTCGGCCGGGATTTACGAAAAAGTTTGGAAATTCAGCAAATAGAACATTGCCAATGAGAAAGAATTGAGATCCAGATACCCATTTACCGCTGTTCAGAGTGCGCTGGCGCGCGATAAAAGTTCCCCCGGTGAATACCTCACACAGGTGCCTGAACGGCAACACAGTGCATCAAACCGGAAGGAGCTGATCCGAAACCAGCACCTACTGCAGTCGCGATATTCTGGCCAGCTATTTCGATCACTATCGTTAAGGAAAAATAACTATTCGCCTCTATCGATCGAAATATCTGACCTAAAAATCTCACAACCTCGCTACGACCCGTGGCGCTCGGCCAAGCTGCTAGTTCTTACGATCAATACTATCGGCCAGCGCACGCAGGCTTTCTGCGAGATTGACCCGATCTTCGTCCTGCGACTTGATAATCGCCGAACGTAGCTGGTTTGTGCTTTCCAGAGACTCCTGCTGAATAAACTCGAGTCTTCGATCAAAGCCTGCTTTTTCATCGAAAAAAGCTTGCTGGCTGTCCTCATAACGTTCTGAAATATCCGACATAACCTGGTAGTTACCGTCAAACAAATCTTTGAGATTGGCCACTGCTGTCTGGCTCAGACGGCGTTCCGAATCAAGCGTGCTCTGAAGGCTTTTTATTTGCTGTTCCTGACTGGATAACCGCGCATTGAGTTCAGCCATCGAGTCGCTGAACTTCTGTTCCAGATAGGTAAACTGCTGCTCTTGCTCGCGGTTCTGATACTGCTCAAACAAACCGCGGAGCTGCTCTCGGCCCAGGCGCGGGTCCGGCTGAGGTTCATCAAAATTCCGTTCCGGTGCCCGACGATTGTTGGCGGCGCGTCGTCTTCTGGCAATTCGCAGATCATCGTTTCCGCGATGTTCACTGCCAACGCGCTGCTCACCGCTAACACGTCTCGCGTCTTGTCTCGGTCGTCGATCAGCTACCGTCTGGTGGCCGGCAGCGGCACCTTGGTCAGTTGCCAGTCGACTTCCGGGCGCTTCTCGCCGGGCGGTACTGTCTACCGGGCGCAGTGCTCTGTTAATTGGGCTGACTTTTTTCATGGTAGGCGCACGAATGCTAGTACTTTCTCTGGTCTACAACGTACTAATGGCAGAACAAAAAAACTCTTGAAGTGCAAACTGTGAATCCTGTCTATTTGGCTGAATAACCAGCGTAAATTCGAGAGATACCCCGTCTCGAAAGCAAATTTACTGCCCTGCTTTGTAGCTACATCGGCTGAACTTCAAAGAATCAAAGAACCCGATATCTCAAAATCAAAGACTTATACAATCGAATCGCAGTTTGACAGGAACGCGACCCGGACACGGACAGATCGGAGTGTGTGAAATAAGCACTCCAATCGCGCACACCAGAAAGATTCCGGGATTCTCGCTCAGCCAGCCCGTCTGACAGCAGCTGGTGATAAAAGCCGCAGTTGGATCACCTTTCTCCACGAAGCGTGGTGAGTCCGATACCCGTGGTGTCAAACCCGCCGTCGGCACAAATCTCCTGCCCGGTAACAAAGCTCGCTTCATCAGAGCACAGAAAATAGATGACGTTAGCGACTTCTTTTTCATCGCCATATCGATCCAGCGGAATCTGCGCGTAATAGTCTGCCCGTATTTCGGGTGTGTGTACCTTCTTCGACATCGCGGTGTCTATCGGGCCAGGCGCGACCGAGTTCACACGAACGTTATGCTGGCCCAGTTCGGCAGCAAGTTGTTTGGTCAGATGTGCCAGTGCGGCCTTGGATGTGCCGTAGGCGGTTCTCAGTGTGCTGGCGCGTAAACCGGAGATCGAAGTGATATTCACGATCGCCCCGCTGCCCTGCTTTATCATATGTGGAATACACGCCTGCGCACATAAAAACGGACCATTCAGGTTGGTTGCCAGAATGTTCTGCCAAACCTCGAAACTGGTTTCTGTTACCGGCATAAAATCAGCAATACCGGCGTTGTTTACCAGTGCATCGATACGGCCGAATTTTTCAATAACTTGTGCTATAGAATCGCTCACCTGTTGGTGGCTCGAAACATCACAATCAAGTTTGAGTACACGCTGCGGTGTGTTGATTTGTGAAACCGTCGATTCCAGCGTTTGCTGATTATTGTCAAGAAACGCAACTCGATACCCTTCACTTAAAAACCGGTGCGCAGTTGCCAGTCCAATGCCGCGCGCCGCACCCGTTACGATCGCTGTTCTTTCGGTTGTCATTAAATGTTCTCTTTATTGGCCGGTCATTTCGTTAATTTCAATCAGATTCATACTCGGATCATAAACATACAAATGACGCATTCCCGGTATTGCGAATGTGCCAGTCAGTGAATAGGGAATGCCCGCCGCCTTTAAGCGTTCAATCACACTATCGAGATTCTCAACCTGGAACGCGACATGGCCACCGATTGACGGATTGTGATCAAGCTGGTTGTTACGAGCAAAAGCCGGCTCCGGTGTAATCAGATGCAGCCCGGCATTTTCTCCCTGACTGGCACCAGCCATCGGGAAAAGAGTCATGCGCGAGGGATCAGCACTTATGTAACCCACCTGCTCTTGTGGCGGAAATACCCAACTGCCTTCTGACATACCAACAATACTGGTGTAAAACTCGGCCGATGCACGAACGTTGTTGGCCTGCAAATTAACGTGATGAATGGTGGTGGTCATCGATTTTCCTCTCACTGTTTCAACCTATGCTACCGCGATATCTTGTCTATTGTGAAAATCTATTTTCGCGTAACATGACCGGTAGTTGGGGAAACAACAGGATAATCTCTATGGGCTGTCAGTACTTTGAACCTGCCGAAGGTGGCGCAACGTCATTTACCGTGGCTATGCCTAAACTCACGTTCGGCCGTGGCACGCTGCAGGAAACCGGTGTCAGAGCCGCGTCTTTGGGGATGAAAAGAGTCGCACTGTTCACCGATCCATTCCTTGAAGACGGACCTATTGTCGCATCAGTGATCGAATCACTGAAAAAAAGCAACATCGAGCCGGTTGTGTATTCCGACATTCGCATCGAACCTGACGACGACACCGTTACCCGTGCCGCAAAGTTCCTAAGCGAATGCGGTGCTGACGGCGCAATTTCTGTGGGCGGTGGTTCAGTTATCGATACCGCCAAAGCCGCTCTGATGATCGACGCACACGGCGGTCATATTCGCGAATACTTTGCCCCCCCCATCGGCAGTGGTAAACCGGTTCCCGGACCGGTAGCACCCCACATTGCCTGTGCCACGACTTCCGGCACCGGCTCCGAATGCACTTCTATCTCGGTGATACGGGTTAACGAATTCAATACCAAGTTTGTTGTCGCAAGTCCGTATCTGCTGCCGCAACAGGCAATCGTCGACCCGCAGTGTTGTGACAGTCTGCCCGCAAACGTGGTTGCATCAACCGGTTTCGATTTGTTGTGTCATGCGCTCGAGTGTTACACAGCGCGAGCTTATACTCAGCACCTGCAGGTGACTGATCCCAATGCCAGACAACTGATACAAGGCGCCAATCCTTTCAGTGATCTCAGCGCTCGTGAAGCTTTGGAT
>CALLLY010000160.1 GCA_938008205.1 uncultured Granulosicoccaceae bacterium | reverse complement strand
GCCATAAGAACAATGGCACACAATACTCCGGGTATAAACGGCAGCCCCAGCCAATCGTCATTGACCATGGTCAGCGTGGCGAAGGCACCGAGCATCATCAGATCGCCCTGAGCAAAATTGATCGCCTCGGTGGCTTTGTAGATTAATACAAAACCAAGTGCAACAACCCCATAAATACAGCCGTTCGCAATACCACCAATCAGTAACTGTAGCGGGTCCATAGATTCCTTATGAGTGGCTGTTCCCTGTTGTTTCAGGCGTGACAGCAGTTGCTTCTGAGTATAACCAACGAAGCGTATCTTATTCTATATGTTGCTGCAGGTGCTCCAGGGCTATATCTGCAGCGTCAGAAATATTCAGGTAGGCTCCAGTGCTCATTCTGGCTTCCATTCTTTCACCAAGCTGCTTACCGACAAACCTCATCACATTCGGACGTGGCATATGTCCATTTGCCACCATCGCCCCTAACAGTCGGGCAGCAGTATCAACATCATTCACGCGCGTCAACGCCATTGCCGTGACTCCAAACAGATGACTGGTACCGGCAAGATAATGCTGCTCTTTTGCAGCAAGTATGGCACTTTGGCACATTTTCAGCACTTGCTGCAATTCTCCGCGGGCGGCACTCATGTGCAACTGTAATCCAACGATCAGATGCGTAAGCAAGTGTCCGCCGTACAACGACTGTGCCCAGCTAACACCGTCCTCCCACACCAGGTTTGCGCTATCCAGCCCGTTAACCAGTTGAGTCATTCCATGCGCCCAACAGGCAACTGAAGTAGCGCTTGCAGAACCACTCCATCGCGCATGATCGAGTAATTTCATCGATAGTGGTATCGCTTCTTCGAGCCGCTGCTGGGTACACAGGTGAAAGATTCGAAATCCGTGCGCCCACACCCACTCCTGCGGGTTGTCCTGCTCACAGTCCTGTACTTCGGCCAACCATTCACTGGTAACCACCTCTGCCCGTTCACCGTCGAGCTGGTTATTTGTTAGCACCCCTAGCAAAGCCGTTCTGCAAAAGCGTGAAGGGGAACTCGGTGAGGCCTCAAGTCCTTTTTCAGCCCATACCATCGCATCCGGATGAACCGTAACGTAACAACTGATCGCTGCCACCCCACAAAGATCGGCGTAGCAGTTGAGCTCGACTGCATTTTTTGATCGCAATAGTTCAAGTGCCCAGTCGAACACTTCCACTCTGACGGAATATATCGAGTACCAACCCAGAGACAGTACAATATCGGCAGCCCGCTCATAGCTGGCATTGTCTTTAGCGGTATTATAGGCAGCGCGTATGTTGGCCCAGTCGTGATCCAGTGACTGCCAGGCTGCCACTTCAGATGTTCCTGTCAACGCTTTATCGCACTGTGAGACAAACTCGCAAAAATAATCGACATGCCGAATCTGGTACTCGATGTATTCACCGAGCTCCACCAGGCGCTGGCGTCCAAACTCACGAAGCACTTCCAGTACCCGGAACCTGCGAGAACCATCGCGTTGTCTCTGCGACAGTACCAACGACTTGTCACACAGCTCCGCAAGCAGCCGATCTGCATCGACAGAAGTCACCACACCGCCGGTACAAACACTTTCCAGTGCCTTCAGAGTAAACCCGTCTCGAAAAACGCATAACCGACAGAACAGACTCGCAGCCTCCGGTGCAAGCAGCCGGTAAGACCACGCAAGCGTATCGAGTACGACACGTTGCCGACCGGCTTTCTCCTGAAGAAAACCAGCACTGCCTTCTTGTAAGCGTTGCTTAATCTCATCAGCCGAATAAACACTCAACCAGCCTGCGGCAAGCTCAACGGCAAGCGGCACCCCGTCGACTGCGCGGCAAATTTCCAGAATTTCCTGATCAGTGGTTTTACCGTCTGTACCCGCAGACAGACGGGATCGAAATAACTTTCCGCTGTCTTCTATCTCAAGCGGTGTCAGATTAAAAATGACTTCACCGGGAACGCTTAATGGTTCCCGGCTGGTTGCCAGTACCGACACGCCACCAAGCATTGCGGTCTGTTCCACCAGATCCACAACCGCCGACTTCACATGTTCACAGTTGTCGAGAAGTAACAGAAGCTGCTTGTCCGATAAAAAGTCAACGATACTCTCGATCACCGTCATAGCTGGCTGCCGTTTGGCTCCCAGCACTTTGGCAATAAGATCCGGCACAGTTTCAATGGATGAAGTCGATGCCAGCTCACAAAGCCACACCCCATCAGAAAAAGCCCGCTGACACTGCAGCCCGGTGTCTATTGAAAGCCGGCTCTTGCCTATGCCGCCGAGACCAAGCAGAGTAACCAAACCACCGCTTGTGACCAACTCACTGAGTTGCCGGCATTCGTAGTCCCTGCCCACAGTCGCATGTACAGGTGCCCGCAGGTTGGTATGCTTGATCCGGTCATTCAGATCGCGTTGCACCGCGGCTGATTTCGGTCCGACAAAATAGATCTCCTGATTACCAATACCCCGCAAGCTGAAAGTACCTGCCAGATCAGTCAGATCATCGCGAATCAGCTTGGCAGAGCTGGCAGAGCAAACAACCTGGCCGCCATGAGCCACATCGGCAACCCGTGCTGCTCTGTTCGGGGTGGGACCATAGTAATCACCATGCAACGGTTGTCCGTTACCGGTATGGAAACCGATACGGACGCGAAGCGGGATATCCGCAGGCCAGCTGGCGGCAGACAACGCGCGTTGAAATTCCAGTGAAGCAGTCGCAGCTGATTCTGGATCCTGGTACACGTAGTTGAATCCGTCGCCGGTGCGTTTGATCAGATCGCCGTTGGCACCCAGTGCTTCAATCGCCATTTCGTCGTGCAGCCCGACAGCATCCTGCATACGCACGGGATCCACCTCCCACTGCGCAGTGCTGGCTTCAATATCCGAAAACAGGATAGTGACCTGGCCTTCAGGAAGTGCTTTTCCTTGCACGTTATCATTTCACCATTGTGGTTAGGTTAAAGTCCGATGGCATCAAAGTATGCCGTTGCACAGCCCGGGACCAAGTGTACTAAACCTCAGGTCCTTACAGAGAGGAATCTCATCAAAAAAGTATAAAGAGGCGACGACACGCGATGGCTTCCCGACCAAACTGCATAAGCAAGAACCAGAGCCACACTGTCAACCCCTTTACGCTTGAAAAACACCTATGCATCCACTACGCTGATTGCAGTACTACAGGGTGCATCTGGCTCGCGGA
>CALLLY010000159.1 GCA_938008205.1 uncultured Granulosicoccaceae bacterium | reverse complement strand
ACAAATCCGTTACGGGTACTGGATACCAAAAATCCGGCAATGCACAACGTTGTGGCAAATGCCCCCACATTACTTGATGATCTGTGTGACGAATCCAAAGCACATTTTGAGAGTTTGCAAAGCTCGCTGTCGCAGTGTGGCGTGGCTTTCGAGATCAACACACGTTTAGTGCGTGGTCTGGATTACTATAGTCATACAGTGTTCGAATGGATTACACATGGCCTTGGTGCACAGGGCACAGTGTGCGCTGGTGGTCGCTATGACGGCCTGACAGAACAACTGGGCGCCAAACCAACACCGGGAGTGGGCTGGGCCCTGGGTATGGAGCGTATACTGGAGCTTATCTCACGCAGTGCAGAGCCTGCGCCTGAACCGGAACCTGAAATCTATATGGTACTGGGCTCGGAGCAGGCGATTGTCAGCGGGTTAGCTCTTGCTGAGGAACTTCGCAACGCTGAACCTCAGTGGAGCGTGACTTGTGCTTGCGCTGTGAGTGGTATGAAAAGCCAGTTTAAGAAGGCGGATAAGAGCCGGGCTAAAGTGGCGCTGATTATTGCTGACGATGAATTGCAGAAAGGAACGGTAGGGATAAAATCCCTGCGGCGAAAACAAGATCAACAAACGGTAGCCAGAGACCAGGTGCTCTCTGTGTTGCGCAACGAATTTTTTAACCCCCAGTGAATCTAATAATAATAAAAACAGGGATCACATTGGTAATGCAAAATGGCTGATTACGAAACCGAAGAACAACAAGTCGAAGCGCTGAAAAAATGGTGGGCCGATAATGGCCGTGCTGTTTTGCTGGGCATTGGACTTGGGCTGGCGCTGATATTTGGCTGGCGCGCATGGCAGGGACATAAACTGTCTGTTGCTCAGGAAGCTTCCACGGCATACACCTCGGTGATGCAGGCACTGGAATCGGAAGATAACGGTGAGGAGTTTCTCGACAAAGTCGAATCTATGAAGAAAGATCATGGTGGCTCTTCATACGCTGCGATGGCCAGTCTTGCCGAGGCGCGCTTTCACGCTGAAAACAATAATCTTGAAGAAGCAGAAGAGGCGTTGCGCTGGACTGTCGATCAGGGGGCATTCACTGAAATTAAATCAATTGCGCGGTTGCGTCTTGCACGCGTCTTGAACGCCCAAAGCAAACACGACGAAGCGCTCGAAGTGCTCGAGAAAGTCACCTCGCAGAGTTATGCCGGTCTGGTGAACGAAATTCAGGGAGATATACACCTGGAAAGCGGTAATGCTGCTCAGGCACTGGCCGCTTACAAGCGCGCTCAGGAGTCTGGTGCGTCTGCCCCGAACAACAATCTGCAAATGAAGGTTGATGATCTGGCTGTTCCCGACAGTCAGAGTGACGACAAATCATGAGTCGAGCGACGGCTTGCACGCGAACATTTCACAACCTGGTGCGTACCACTGCGTGCGCCGGTGTGCTGGCTGTAGTTTTTTTTGCCACTGGATGTAGTACCGCCAAAACGGTTGAAAAACCAAAGCCTGACAGCCTGCGGGCTTTTACAGTTTTGTCAGAACCCGCCATAGTCTGGACTGTGAATGTTGGCAATGGCAGTAAGCGCTCGGTAGTGCGGTTTACTCCGTATGTCACCGATGAATCCGTATTTACAGTAAGCGCCAATGGTCGTCTCACAGCAACAGCTCGTCAGTCAGGCAATACTGTGTGGGAGAGAGATATTGATACAAAGCCCACTGCTGGTGTGGGTGGCGACGACAAATACCTCTACCTTGGCACTGGGGATGGCAAAACGTTTGCCATCAGTCAAGCTGATGGCAATGTCGTGTGGACGACTAACGTGTCTTCAGAAATTATCTCACCACCCACTGCAGGGCTTGACTACGTTGTGGTACGCAGTATCGACGGGCGCGTCTATGCCCTCGATAAGGAAAGCGGTGCCAGACGCTGGATCTACACCTATAACGTGCCGGCGTTGAGCCTGCACGGGAATGGCAGACCCGTTGTTGTCCCGGATGGTGTACTGATCGGGCTGGATAACGGCCGACTGGCGGCGTTGCGGGCTACTGACGGGCGCGTGTTCTGGGAATCGCGGCTGTCAGATGGTAGCGGACGCTCCGAGATAGACCGTCTGAATGATCTTGATGCTGATCTGACGGTAGACGATAACAATATATACGCCGTGAATTACCAGGGTGCGGTAGCGCAAATAGATCCCGCATCCGGCACCAGGCGCTGGTCTGTTCCAATGTCGTCAGCGGCCGGGCTCGATGTAAAAGACACAACGGTGGTTGTGACAGACGAATTCGATACGGTCTGGGGTCTAAATGCAGCTGACGGTCAGGTGTTATGGAAGCAGGAAAATCTGTCAAATCGTGAGTTGACTGCTCCGGTACTCACCGACAGTGGTAATGTGGTTGTCGGGGATTTTCAGGGCTATCTGCATGTGTTGTCAGCAGCGACCGGCGAGGTGATCGGCAGGGTCAAGGCTGTTTCCGGGCAGATTACCAACAAACCCATCGAGTTTGACGGAACGCTGTACGTGTTGAGCCGATCTGGAAAAGTAGCTGCAGTAAGGTTGTAAATTTAGGCTTTACCCCGGGTTAACTGTGTGGGGCTGATCACTGCGACCGCCGTATTGGGCGTCTGTGATCACAGTCGGGTAATTTACGCATCGCCGACAACCACAACAGGTTAGAATCACAAAGATGAAACCTGTGATTGCTCTGGTGGGGCGGCCGAACGTCGGTAAATCCACTCTCTTTAATAAACTGACTAAATCCCGTGATGCGCTGGTCGCAGACTTCGCGGGACTTACCCGTGATCGAAAATACGGTGATGGCAAGCTCGGTGAGTTTGACTATATCGTTATCGATACCGGCGGGTTAAACGGTGAGTCAGAAGTGCTCGATGTACGCATGCAGCAACAGTCGTGGCAGGCTGTCGACGAGGCTGATGTGGTTATCTTTCTGGTGGATGGTCGCGATGGCTTGAACCCTGTGGATCAGGAAATTGCTGACCAACTGCGCCGGTCACAAAGGCCGGTGTGCCTGACGGTCAATAAAACCGACACACTTGATGAAGCACAAATTGCTGCGGAATTTTACGAACTGGGCCTTGGTGAGCCGCATTGCATTGCCGCCGCACATAGCCGTGGTTTGCTCAAGCTGATGAACGCTGCGGGTGCTCTGATAGCCGGAGATCTCAGCAGTGAGGAAGAATCGGTTGATGAAGGCCTGCGGCTGGCGGTGGTCGGGCGCCCCAACGTCGGTAAATCAACACTGATCAATCGCTTTATCGGTGAGGAAAGAGTGGTGGCTTTCGATATGCCTGGCACCACCCGCGATAGCATCTATATTCCGTTCGAGCGTGATGGGAAAAACTATACACTGATAGACACTGCCGGTGTTAGACGCCGCGGTAAGGTAACCGACGTGGTCGAAAAGTTCAGTGTGATTAAAGCGCTGCAAGCTGTGGAGGCGTGCAATGTTTGTATCCTGTTGCTTGATGCATCGGAAAGAATCACTGATCAGGATCTAAATCTGATCGGGTATATCATCGACAAGGGCAGAGCACTCATCATCGCTGTTAACAAATGGGATGGTCTGCCCGCCGAGCAGCGCGAAAAAATAAAATCTGATATCTCTCGCCGACTCGACTTTTTAAGCTTTACCAAAATAGAATTTATATCTGCATTGCATGGCAGCGGTGTGGGTAAGCTGTTTGGTCTGGCCAACCGGGCTTATGAGTCAGCCATGATCGACATGTCGACGCCTGAGCTTACCCGTATGCTTGAATATGCGATAATACAACACCAGCCACCACTGGTGCGAGGGCGCCGTATCAAAATGCGCTATGCACACCAGGGTGGTTCAAACCCACCGGTGATTGTGATTCACGGCAATCAAACTGCCAGGGTTCCTGATTCTTATAAACGTTACCTGAGCAATTTCTTTCAGCGTGAGCTGAAGCTGTTTGGTACACCGGTTCGTATCGACTTTAAAACCGGCGACAATCCCTACAGTCACATTCGTAATAAACTTACCCCATTGCAGCAACGTAAACGCAATCGATTTCTTCGGACCGTTAATAAAAAGTAGAGGCTCGTGACGATGCAAGAGATGGTAAAACTCACCCTGCAAGAGGTCCATGAGATAGCGACTGAAAACCTCTTGCGAAGTGGCGCTTCTGCAGATCAGGCACGTGCGGTGGCTGATATTGTGACAGCAGCCGAACGTGATGAGTGCAAATCACACGGCTTGTTTCGCATACCCGGTTTCTGTGCTTCACTGAAAAGTGGCAAAGTGACTGGCGATGCTGTGCCGGTAGTAAAAGAACTGGCCCCCGCCGTAGTTCATGTCGATGCGGATAACGGATTCGCACCGCTGGCACTGGAAGTGGGCTCGGTACCCTTGATTGAAAAGACCCGTGCTCAGGGCATAGCGGCATTGGCGGTCACCAACAGTTATCACTTTTCTGCACTATGGCCTGAGGTAGAGCGCTTAACGAACGAAGGATTAGTTGCATTTGCGTTTGTCAGTGCTAAAAGTTTTGTAGCACCTGCCGGCGGCACCAAGCCACTTTTTGGTACTAACCCGATGGCCTTTGGCTGGCCACGCAGTATATTGCCTGCAGTGATCTTTGATCAGGCGTCCAGCGCCAGCGCGCGCGGTGAGATACAAATACATGAACGCGATGGACAATCTATTCCGGATGGATGGGCGATAGACGAGTCCGGTAATCCGACTAATAATCCAACGCAGGCACTGGCAGGCGCACAGTTACCGTTCGGCGGCTATAAAGGTTCTGCGATAGCAATGATGGTAGAGCTGCTGGCGGGCGCTTTAATTGGTGATGTGTTCAGTTATGAGGCCAGCAAGAATGACCTTCCCGATGGAGGGCCCTCCAGTGGTGGAGAGTTTATGATTGCTATTGATCCTGCACGCTGTGGTAACAGTGGATCTCTGGCACATGCCGAGAGTTTGTTCGAGCAAATACTATTGCAGGAAGGAACCCGCTTACCGTCTGAGCGGCGTTATCGCGCCAGGCAACATACTGCAGAGGCGGGGGTTGAAATTGTGCCGTCATTGTATGCGGAGCTTAAAGTCTGAAATGGATGTTGAAAAACTCAATCACTTATCTGATGCCGAATTTATAGAGTTACTGGGCGGTATCTATGAGCACTCGCCATGGGTGGCTGAACAGGTTGTTCATCAACGGCCTTTCAAATCTTTTTCTGCGCTGGTCAGCTCAATGAAAGCGGCAGTCGAGAGCAGCGATGAAAAAACCAAAATTGAATTGCTTAAAGCGCACCCTGAGTTTGCGGGCAAGGCTGCCATGGATGGAGAATTAACGGAAGCGTCGACGCAGGAGCAGGGCAGTTTAAGTTTGAATAGCCTGCCTGCAGCGCAGCATAAAAAAATGCAGCAGTTCAATCGGCGTTTTATGGACAAGTTCGGGTTTCCGGGGATTGTTGCGGTTCGCCTGCAAAATTCAGTCGATGGCATTTTTACCTTGTTTGAACAGCGCTTGGAAAACTCCATAGAGCAGGAAACACACGCGGCAATTGAACAGGTACATCTGATAGCCAGATGTCGGCTGGAAGATTTATTCGACGTCTGAATAAACCGGGTGGATCAAACCGTACAAAATTTTCGGGTAGATAAATGACAGATCATTCTTATCCCAGAGACCTGATTGGCTACGCCGATCAACCTCCGCAGGCAAACTGGCCAGACAATGCACGCATCGCCGTGCAGTTTGTTATTAATTACGAAGAGGGGGGCGAGAACTGTGTTTTACATGGCGATGCTGCTTCCGAGAAATTTCTCAGTGAAATAGTCGGGGCAGACGCGATTGCAGATATGCGCCACATGAACATGGAGTCGATTTACGAATACGGATCGCGCGCAGGTTTCTGGCGATTACATCGACTGTTTACCGAACGTAACATGCCGGTGACCGTCTATGGTGTGGCAATGGCACTGGAGCGTAACCCGCAGGCAGTCGATGCCATGTTAAAAGCGCAGTGGGAAATTGCAACGCACGGTTACCGATGGATTGACT
>CALLLY010000158.1 GCA_938008205.1 uncultured Granulosicoccaceae bacterium | reverse complement strand
TTTGTAGGCATAAAGGATCTTCTTCACCACCTCGGTGGCCTCAGGCCAGCGCGGCGGGTTATTTGGAATGCCGGCCGCAACCAGCTTCTGGAAAGACGGTTTGCTGCGCGCATTTGAGTGATTGCCGCCTACCCACACCGCCAGCTTGGAATGCTCCGGATCATTAATTTGCATTGGCGGGCACGGAGGATAACAGGCACCGCAACAAATACATTTCTTTTCATCAACTTCAAGCGACGGTTTGCCATTGACCATGGCCGGACGAATCGCCGCCACCGGACAACGCGCCACCACCGACGGTCGTTCACAAACATTGGCAACGAGATCGTGATTGATTTTGGGCGGCTTGGTGTGTTGAATGTTGATGGCAATGTCACCCTGCCCGCCGCAGTTAATCTGGCAACAGGATGTGGTGATATGCACACGGTTGGGCATTTCAGCATGGGTAAACTCATGAATGAGCTCATCCATCATCGACTTGACGATTCCAGATGCATCGGTACCGGGGATATCGCAATGCAGCCAGCCCTGAGTATGAGAGATCATGGCGACTGTATTCTGCGTACCGCCGACAATAAACCCGGCGTCTGTCAGTGCCGTGATTAACGGCTGTACTTTGGCTTCGGCATCAACCATGTACTCGATATTAGAACGGATAGTAAAGCGCACGTGCCCGTCACCGAACTCATCACCGATATCACACAGCTTTCTTAACGTGTAAACATCCAGAATACGCTGAGTGCCGGCACGAACCGTCCAGATAGACTCACCACTGGCCGCCGTGTGGCAAAGCACACCGGGTTGCGGGTGGGTATGGCTGACCCATTGTCCAAAGTTGCGCAGCATCACCGGATGCACATACTGCATACCGTCCGGGCAGCCGCTTTCAATCGCCGGCCGCATCTGCTTTTTAGCTGGTTTAGTCGCCATTACGCGGCTCCTCCGGCAGCAGAGCTTTTATCATCTTTCTCTTTGCGGGCAAACCACTTGGCGGCTTCGGCATCCCACTCATCCATTCTGACGTATGAGCTTTCTCGCGGGTGGTCGATCATATGCGGATCGACCTCTACACCAATCCCTTCAAGAAAATTAACCAGCCCGATGCGCTCGATCATTTCACCGGTTCTTTCATGTTCCAGTGCGTTCTCGGCAAAGAAGTCGATGGTCTCTTCGGCAATTTCAGTAATGCGTTCAAAATCTTCATCGGTGTCCATTTTCATAAACGGCACAATCACAGTGCCGAACATGTCACCGATTTTCAGCGTGCGTTTACCACCAATTAAAATACTCACGCCTTTTTCATCACCCGGACTGAAAGCGGTGGGCACCACGTTTAAGCAGTGCATGCAGCGAACACAGTTGCGATTGTCTACCTCAACGCTGTCGTCGTCTTTTAATGACAGCGCATTGGTCGGGCAGCGCGTGATGATATTGTCAATCACATGCTGGCGGCCTTTTCTGTCAACATAATCTTTAAACGCATCCTGATCGACTTTCATGTCATCGCGCCAGGTGCCAATAACCGCGAAGTCAGCACGTTCAATAGAGTTCATGCAGTCATTGGGGCAGCCGGAGATCTTAAACTTGAACTTATACGGTAGCGCCGGGCGATGAATGTCGTCAGTAAAGTTGTTTACCAGCGTTCTGTGCAGCCGGTGTTCATTGGCGCAGGACATCTCGCAACGCGTTCCACCCACACAGGACATCGCCGTTCTGACACAGGGGCCGGCACCACCGAGGTCAAACCCGTAGTCATTGATCTCATCGAAAAAGTGCTGAGTGTTTTCGGTGTTGGAACCGATAAACATAATGTTGCCGGTCTGGCCGTGAAAAGTCACAAGGCCGGAGCCGTGCTTCTCCCAGCTGTCGGCAAGGCTGCGCAGAATATCGGTAGAGTAGTGATTACCGGCAGGCGGCTGCACTCTTAAGGTATGAAACTCCCGCGACTCCGGGAACATATCACCCACTTCTGAAAAACGCGGAATAATCCCACCGCCATATCCGTAGACGCTGACTGTGCCACCTTTCCAGTAGCCCTTGCGCGTTTTATAAGAGTGTTCCAGCTGACCGAGCAGATCGTTGGCCATGCCATTAACACGGTCGCTGGGGTGATCGTCTCGAAGGCGCTTGATCCCTGAAACAAAACTCGGCCAGGGCCCCGTCTCCAGATGATCCAGCATCGGGGTATCGTGGTTTTTCCTGGACTCTTTATCTGTCATTTCATTGCCTTGGTCAGAGTGCCAACTGCACCGCCCTGAAGGCCGGGCGCGGCCATTACATCAGAATTCTATAGTGTAGCCAAATCCATGCATATAACTCTTTATGAACAGTCGATTTACCCGATCTATTTCTAAAGGCATAGACGAAAAATCACCACCCGTTTGATTGCGCGCAGCCATTGCCAAAACCTGCTGAAGCTGTTGTCAGGCAACACATCGCCCTGTATCGTTTTCCGAATGCTAACCCACTGCCCCATCCTACAAACAACCCCTGACAGATGACTCAGCAGCCTTTTCTTCCAGAACGGTTCAATGGCCAGTCGGCGGGCTATCTGCAGTGGCGCGATCAGCGCCTGCAGCAGCAAGCCAATACCGATTCTGCGCCGATTAACCTTTCCCCATCATTACATGATCCTGATGATGAAATCGCCCTGACTAAAATCTGTTCGCAAGTGGCCGATCAGGGTTTTGCCATTTATCAGTGGACTGAAGCGTCGCAGGACCCTCATCATGATGTAAAGCACCTGCATCAGCGCTTATCATTGCAGTCATTTGATCAGGGTGTGGTGCACGAAGGTGACGGACTTTCGCTGCTGACCGATTTATCCGGCAGCACTCAGGGACGCTTCATTCCCTATACTTCACGGGCCATGAGCTGGCATACCGACGGTTATTACAACACCATGGATCAGTCGCTCGGC
>CALLLY010000157.1 GCA_938008205.1 uncultured Granulosicoccaceae bacterium | reverse complement strand
CTGCGAAAGCAATTCGGCCTGCCCGTCACCTTCAAAGCGATCGATACATGCATGCGACAACGCTGCTATTTCATCTGCCATGGTCTCTACCTGCCGTGACACAAACGCACGATTTACCAACCGGCGTAAACGCGTATGCTGCGGTGGTTCGAGTGCCAGCAGTGAGTATTTTTCAGTCGCTGCAAACGCACTTAAATGTGATTGATACGGACGACGCTCGCTGCCCGGAGGTGGCAGCCGCGCAAATCTTTTATCGCGCAGGCAGTTGTTTACATCATCAAAGCCCGGCAGACACCACATGCCATACTGCTCCCAGAATACTGGACCGCCCGGCTTGCGCATTTCGTGGTACCAGCTGTATGGATCGTTATAAAACGCCGGATCTGCAGGATCAAGATTGAACTGCCGTGGTCCGGTCCAGGTGAGGTTCATAGTAATGTGCCGGGTAGAATCAACTGCCTGGTGAGAGTCTGGAAGAGTTTACGCGGTCTGGCAACCTCACGTCACTGCTTTCATGACTTATCACTACCAACTCGCGACTGCTTGTAAAATCACTCTTCGATAAAATCAAGATTAGGTGTGAAGTCAGACACCGTTTTCGACTTGCCGATATTTCCGGCACGCGTCACCAGTCCGTTACCAAACTTCTCTGAGATCGCGTCTACGGTTTTCTCAAGTGCCTGCGATTTTTCGGTGGTATTACGCTGATCAAAGTTCAATCCATACTGCTCGGGTGCGTTGGCGCTTTGAATATCGTACGCGGCCATCCCGACTAACCGGTAAGGCCCGTTGTTTTCAAACTGATCAAGTAGCGTAACCCCTGCATCGAATAGCTCCTGCGCATGATCAGTGGGCCTGGCAAGCAGCACCTGCCGACTGAAACTCTTGAAAGCATGATTCTTCAGTTTCACTCGCACACCTCTGGCGCGATACCCTTTTCGCCGTAACCGCTCACCTATCCTGTCTGCGGAGCGTCTCAGGTGATAGCGAATATCCTCGGCATTGTTAATGTCCTGAGTGAGCGTCCGATCCGACCCCATGCTCCGCGCAACGCGCCTGTGTGAAACACCGCGACGGTCCTGCGCATTAGCGAGTCGTTGAAAATGCTCACTGGCGGACCCCAGGTGTTTGCGCAACCATTGACTGTCGGCTCGACGAACATCGCCAATGGTATACAGGCCAATCCGTTCAAGCCGCGGAACTGTTTTGGGCCCGGCCCCCCATAATCTTCGCACCGGCATCGGGTCAAGCCAGGCGATTGCATCTTCCGGTGGAACTACGGTTACGGCGTTGGGTTTGTTAAAGTCACTGGCAACTTTTGCCACGTATTTGGTACTGGCCACCCCCACAGAAGCGGTTAGACCGCCAGTCACTTCATACACGGCCTGACGAATTTGTTGCCCCATGTTCTGCGGAGACCCGAATAGTCCACTGGCGCCGGTCATCTCGATAAACGCCTCGTCCAGCGACAGCGCTTCGACTACCGGTGAAAAGTCGCCGAACGCCTGCATGATGCAGGCTGACAATTCCTGATAGCGCTCAAACCGGGGCGGCACGAAAATCCCTTGCGGACAAAGCTGCGCCGCCTGCACTGCAGGCATGGCGCTTTTTACCCCGAACTTGCGTGCCTCATAGCTGGCGGTCAGTACCACGCCACGGCGGCTTCGCGGGCCGACAATAACCGGTTTTCCCCGCAACGACGGATCGTCCAGTTGCTCCGCTGATGCGTAAAACGCATCCATATCGGCATGTGCAATGATTCGTGGCCAGGACATACCAGTATTATACTGTATTTAGTTACAGACCACGCCGTGTCAGATTTGGAAAAGCAGTTTTTCTGTCTGCCAGCCCCGGGAGCCGAAGTTACTGCCCAAAGTTATAATCAAAATGCCGTCAAAACTCCGGATACTCCGACCAGTAAACCCGATCTACGAAATCGACCTGAGGTATTTCAACGGCATCGAGCCCCAGCACCACGTTAACTGACTGTTTATCCTTGGTGCGATCAATAATCACTGAGGCTGTACCGGCAATTCCCGGTTGGTTAATTTCTTCGTACCGTTCACTCGGGTCGGCATCGAACTCGGTATCGGTGATTGGCGTTGCATCATATAAACTCACCACATACCCGCGATTACCACCGGTAGCTGGCTGGCAGGCATCAGTCGACTGACCGCTGTTATCAGGCAAGTAGGTAGCAAACACAATATTATGATCGATGGTTGCGGCTCCCCCCAGGACTTTCTCACCGTTACGATCAAGCTTAATCATCCAGCCATGGGCTTCATCCAGTGCACTTTTTGCGGCCAGCGCGATTTCTCCGTCGGAACTTTCAATCTCGTTCTTAGAGGCATCATAGAGATCCTTCTCAGTGATCGGTCGGTACGACTTCAACAGAGTGGACGTAGTTTTATCGTAGATTCCATACCCTTCGGGCGCAGTTTTAACACTATCCTGAGTGATCATATAAAAACGATTGTGCACACCGCGACCCAGCGGATGGGTTCTGTTACCTGAACCGAAGGCAAGCGACAAAAGTGTTGTACCATTTCGCGCTATCAGTGCCACTTCAGGAGGATAGAAAAACCGGCGATTGTCTATTTTATCGTCCGAAGCCAGGTCAGCTATCACTCCCCCGGTTACCAGCTCTGCAGCGCTCGCAGCATTTGAGTTAAAATCAAAGCGCCACATCTGACCGCCCATATCACCGATATACATCTGGTCAACAAGACTGTCTCCGTCCAGGTCTACAAGCTGCGGATCTGAAGGAATGCTGTAAACCATTTTAGAATAATCGGATTTACTGCTATCAGCTTTCCAGATCAATGAACCATCTTTTGCATCAACAATAAATACGGTGTTTCCCATCGTATCTGCTGTTCTGGTTGTGGCGTAGTCTTGTGCAGGATCATAGCCACCGCCAAAAATCAGTACGTCTTTAACATCTTTTCCAATTTTCACTTTAGACTTGGTAGGTTTCGACCAGGTTTGCCCTAACTCTGCGAAATCACGGTCATTGGATCCCCCCTCAATAGACCACAGGTATTTCGGGTTTTCTTTTTCAGACACATCAAGCGCGTAATAGCTCCTTCCACCGCGACGCATACCTGCGTACAGGTAGGCGTGCTCTGATAAAGAATCTACAGAACCGTCATTGTTCTCATCATTCAACCATAACGTCAGGTCCCCATCCATTCCGTAGGGTCTGGTCACTCCTGACTCATTCTCATAAAACACCGGCAGATTACCTAACAGCTCCGTTGGTATGAATGAAAACACCTCTTCACCATCTTTGGCGTTAATCGCGTGAAGAAAGCCCTCATTTGTCCCTATAAAAACGACGGAGTCAAGCTCAGCTGAAGTGCCACCGTAATTAACAATCACAGGGATTGAGTGCAGAGGATCACCCATGTGATGCCGTGTGTCAGTAACCGATCCATCACGGTCTTCATCATCCACATCCACGCCGCGCGCCCATGCAAGCAGTTTTTTGAGCGAGTCTCCGGAAAGATTGATCCACTTATCAAGGTCAGATGCATTGTCTTCATGTACTTCATTACGTTTGTCAGACAGGTATTTCGTGCCTTTACCGGTATAGGTTGTGACAGTTCGCGATTCTGCATCCAGCATGCTAACTGCACCACCTGCAACTGTATCAGCACCATCAGCCTCGTCACTCCAAAAGCTGTGCGCATCATCGCTAAAGGTACCGGTACTTGAATCCAGAACTTTCTCGCCGTTTTGATCCCGGATAGCGGGAGGATCACCGGAAAAATCGTAGCGTTTTAAGTTACCCGGCCATCTCACTGTGCTGTTTGGCTGAAACAACGCCAGGTAAGTATCGTCACGATGTTCCAACCGGGTAAACTGATCGATCGTGACAGAAGGAGATACAAAAGTTGTCGCGTGATCGATAGCAACGTCCACAATAGATTCAAAAGCAGAAACTAACTGATCAGAGGTACCGGCCGTGTAATAGCCACCCCCGCCTGCTTTTGCAATATCATCAAGCCACGGTATATCCAGGCTCAAGCCGATGGTGTGGGTAATAATATTATTCTCGCCCCGCACCGTCGAATAATGGTCGTTATTCTTCATGTACTCGGCAAGCTCGATTCCGCAATTACCACCTCGCGTGTTTTTACCGCGATCAGTCGCACAGTCGCTCCCAATGTAGCGACCAATTGATGGCCATGCCGGACCTCCATACGGCTCACCGTCTGTCAGTAGTACAATATGATTGCTTTGGCACTGCACCATCGGCGGTTGTCCGGAAGCAGTTATCCCTCCCATTTCTCTGGGCGGTTCACCACGATAGTGCAGCATCCCCTCAAACAACGCGCTTGACGTAGGCGTACCACCCGATGCGTACAAACTGTTGATGTGGGTAAGTAATGAATTTTTCGAGTCTGCTACCGGTTTAATTTCGTTACGCAGGCTAAACTGGCCACGCGCATAGCTCGAGTAAGTCATCAGGCCTGCATTAAACCCGTCATTGGAGTTAAGCAGAGTATTTAGAGAAACCTTCAGTCGCTCCAAGCGCGTACGCCATTTTAAATCAAGATAGGCCTGTACAGTTTCTATCTCCGTGTCGCTGAGCTTTCTATCATAGACAATCATTTCCGCTAACTCATGATCTGAGACACCCCGGCCAAAATGCATGCCGCCACTAGATGGAGCCGCTGTCGCGCCAGCATCGACTGTGCTGAACGTTCCATTGTTCAGTGATATTCCATTTTCATTGCCAATCAGAGTTTTATAGGCAGTCACCTGAGTAACGTCACCTACCTCCGTAGGACGCCTGATGTAGGAGCGATTGCCTGTTCTCCAGCTACCTGCATCCCAATACCAATTACGATTACCGCGCCACGGCGTATGAAAGCTCAGACGTCCATCACCAGTACTGTCACCATTAAAATTCAAAAAGAAGTTAGAGCTACTTGCATTCTCTTGCTGAACAAAAAAAATGGTTGCCTCGGTCATGACGCCATCAAAGAGATCGGGGCCAGTCATAATATCGTTGGTAAAGCGAACCGTGCTTCTGCGATTTATTTCCCCTAACGTGGCAGACGACCCTCTGAGATGATTGCCGTTGCCGGATTTATCCAGCCAGGTGGATACCTGTCCGGAAAAACGCCAATAGTTATTGGCTCGATCTCCCTGAGCATCCAGCAATGTGCTTCGATCAGACCCATCCAGCCACAAAACATTACCTGGTATATCGGGAAACGATGGATTATCAGTCCAGTTCATAGAGCCCGAGACATCGACTATAAATAAAACATTAGGCGGGTTGGTCTCAGAGTTAAAGAAAATCTCAGTATCATCCGCTGTGCTGGTACCAATGACAAAACAACTCAGCGCCGTAGCAACGAACGTTGTAATTTTCCGGTTGTGCAGACCACTGGGGCGTACACGGGCGTGTCGTCCTAAACGTGAATTGAACTGTTTATTTGCAAGAAAGTTCAGCAAATTTTGAAGGTGCTTCCCGCCTTTACTGCCAGCATTCCATAATCTCATCTGCGATCCATTTGCGTAAGTGCTCACATTTATCACGGTTACAAATAGCGGCAGTTCACAGTTCAGATTGAATCTGATTAATTTTTTGTTTAACAACATTGTTTTAGGGAGAAAACCTCGAATGGAGCACAGCAGCGCCGGCAGCTGGTTTTCCGGATTTTTAATGCTTACATGCCCTGACTACAAGGTTGAACAGGAAGAATTCAACAATTACGTCTTGTGCTTCATCGGCATTATTTTTTGATGGGTTACAAGCATTCGACTTCGCTAAAGGGTGATCCACAAACAGTGTTCCCAACTCAACGTGATACCCTGCGAATTCGCCACCACTCGCTGGCCAGTCTCACTAAGTCTGACAGCTTGACAGTTTGTCTATTCGTCGAAAAACGCGCACGCTATACAAACACCGATGTTATGTTGATCAAACTGTAAGACTGGCGAACAAACTATGACACACACTGACTCTAACGCTGTCTCGCTCACAGAAGAACTGGAAAACTATATTCAAAGCGTTGTTCCGGCGGCAAAAACAGTAAGCAAGTATGGCGGTACATTGTTCACCCTGAAGCCTGAGGAAACGGAAGAGCAGTTTTGCGGTGTTTTCACATACCAGAAGCACGTACAAATATCGTTTAGTAAAGGTGCACAGCTCGCGGATCCCACCAACATATTGTCCGGCTCAGGTAAGCTCCGACGTCATATCAATTTCACTGAATTTTCCGAAGCTCGGGAACAAGCGTTAGAGGAACTTCTGATACAGGCATCGACGCTCTGATCCGAATGCACGGATTACCGGCAATGCCTTTACACGTGGCCAACTCGTGACTGATCACATTACTGTCTTACGAATCTCGAATTCTAGTTGTGAGCTTCTCAATAGCCGAACCGAAGCTAATAGAAACGTCTGGTTAAAACCTTAACCGGGGTTACCGAGCAACCCAACCTCCACACAGGGGAAACACCTGCCCGACATAACAATCCGCCGCCTCACTACATAAATAGGCGGCGAGCATTGCATCTTCATGCTTACTGACCAGCCTGCCTAGCGGAACCTCACGCTTTAATCGTTTTTGAAACGCCGGGTTATTCTGAACTTCTTCAGGAAAGTAGGTTTCATTATCGACAAAGTTCTGTGCAATGGCATTGACCTGAATATTGTGTCGGGCCATTTCGACACCCACTGCCTGAATGTAGGAAATCTGCGCTCCCCGCGCTGCACAGTAGGATGAGGTCCGGTTGATACCCCGCAACGCGGCAGCACTGCCCATCAGCAGTATTTTTCCACGGGAACGCTCGATCATCTGTGGCAACACAGCCTGAGTCAACGACTGCAGCGGATCAACCATCGTGCGGAACACACTTTGCCATTCGTCCTGGGTGACTTCAGTAGCCAGCGTTTGTGGCGCCGCAATAGCTAGATTAGCGATCAGTATGTCAACCGTGCCAGTGTGTTTTATGAGTCTCTGCGCAGCGGTTTTGCTCTCGAGTGGATCGGTGCTGCTGTGCACGGTGGCGCCTAGCTTCTCAAATGTCTCCACAAGCACAGGCCCCATAAACCTGTCGGCGTGGGTGATGAGTATTTGCTTACCGCGGTAATTGAAGGATTCGAGCATAGTTTTCGGGTTTTCAGGGCCTGATTGCCATCATGCCGAGCCATAGCAGTTGAAACAAATGTAAATTCAATCACAAAACCTCTAAAAACGGGAAGCACCTGGAAACACCGAAAAACCTCAAGACACTGCAATCGCCACACTTTCCCGGCAATTTCCCTCCGAAAACACCTGTTCGCTCAATATGTGGTAATCACTGAACCAACACTTCCTGTGTTACGCTGCGCACCCGTTGTCAGGTCAGGCAAATCCGCTTGTGCCAGACACTTCTATTACAGGTGTAAGACAGAGCGAATATGACCAGGATCGGAATTGTAGGATGTGGCTTTGTCTCATCATTATATATGAAGTCCCTGCCGACCTACGAAGACTTAAAGCTCGTTGGCGCCTACGACATCAAGCCAGATCGTCTGCAGCAGTTTTGTGACCACTATAGTGCTACGCCCTATGAGTCACTGGAGTCGCTGACAAACGATGTGGATTTAATCGTTAATTTAACAACCCCGGAAGAACATTACAACGTTTCTGCACATGCGCTAAAAGCAGGAAAAGCCGTCTATTCAGAGAAACCATTCACTACATCGGAAGCAGATTCACGTTCTCTGATAGACCTCGCTATCGAAAATAACACCAACATTCTCGGGGCACCGTGCGGGTATTTGTCCGAGATGGCAGAGACTGTCGCTGATTGCCTGGAAAGAGAAGTTGTCGGAAAAGTTTACGCCGTCTATGCCGAGATGGATGATGGCCTGATGCACAAAGTCGCGTATGAAAAATGGCGGAATGACTTTGGTGTCGAATGGCCGGCTAAAAACGAATTTGAAATCGGCAGCACCAGTGAACACGCCGGCTACACACTGTGCCTGCTACAAAGATGGTTCGGCAAGGCAACCATTAAGGGATTGGTGAATCACCAGTGCGTCACCGACAAAATTATCCCGCTGCACAAGCAAACCGCAGATTTTTCCTGTGCAATTCTGGAATATTCGAATAATATTATCGCTCGTGTCACCTGCAGCATCATCGCCCCCAAAGACCGGCAGATTCGAATTTTCGGTGAGCACGGTGTTATTTCAGTCGGAGATACCTGGCGCTATGACTCGCCGGTGAAAGTGCAAAAGCTGGTGACAATTCGCCGTAAAACCCTGCTTAGCCCGATTAAGAAAACCATCAAACCACTGCAGACCAGTTTTCCTAAAGCACCTAAAACGGCCGCGGCGCAGATGGATTTTTGTCGAGGCATCCGGCAGTTGGCGGAGCAGCGCACGACAAATCGCGAGCTGATGGAAAACTACTTCGAAGTAAATTCGATTGTGGCAAAAATGAATGGTGAATCCGTGACAGAAACTCAGTACCCGTGGATTATTCTTGGCACTGGCAACATGGCCGAAAAGATGGGTGAATGTCTGCGTCGTAACGCCTACCCGATTCAGGGCGTTTTTTCGACACAGCACGAGCGCGCTACCGATTTGCAGAAAAGACTTAACGCAGATCATACCTACAACACTCTGGATGAAATTCCACAGGCGCAGGGCAAAACTATTGCCTATGTTGCATCGGTAAACGAAAAACACTACGCACAGGTCAAATCGCTTTTATCCAAGGGTTACGACGTTTTGTGCGAAAAGCCACTGACGATGCTTGCTTCGCAAACCGAAGAGTTGTTCAGAATTGCACAGCAAAACAATCTGAAACTGCAGGAAAACCTGTGGAGCCTGTTTCTGCCCTCAGCACCAATCATTAGTAAGAAAACGCTCGCGGAGAAACAGATTACGTTGTCTTTTACCTCTGGCATTCCATACGCTGCTGACGCGCGTCAGTGGCAACCTGAGGCCGGTGGGTGCCTGTACGATCTGGGTATCTATCCGCTCGCCTGGGCAGTATATTTTCTTGGCAATATCACCGACTACAGCGTTACTAAATCTAAAACTGAACACGGTATTGTTTCTCAGCTCGAACTCACGACGCAACATGCCTCCGGCAAGTCTGCAGTCATCAAAACCGGCTTTCACAGCACCGAGCAATACATCAAGGTGGGTAAGGATTATTTTACTCCAATATATGCCCCAGAGTATCGATCCTCTATCGGCAGCACTCTGGCGAGAAAAGTTCGTGAAAAGCTGGTCGCACCTGAATACCCTGCAAAAGACCCGTATGCTTTTGTGTTGAATCAACTTAACTCAACCAGCACCGAAAGCCGCCATCCCGCAGATGCCAGTATTCACATAGCTCAAATCATGGAGCAGATCCATGAACAGCTCATACCGGTGAAAGACGCGGTACCTGCGTTGTCATAGGTCACAGCAATACACCTACCTGCCAGCCTGGCACGGCCTCTGTGGCTACGATAAAGTGTTATGGAAGTGTTCAAAGGGTCCGCGAGTTACACAAAGCCGACAGACACCAGCCTAAAGCGTTAAAACCGAATGCACCGAGTGCATGATAACTGTATAACCGTTGCTTTACGGTTAGCAGTGTCGTCACTTGAAATCTCGCCTCCAGACAATGAATTACAGCACCGGTGTCGTGCTGGTACTGGCGGCCGGTGTATTCTGGTCTTTTATCCCGATAGGTGTCCGCAGTTTTGAGCATGCCGATATCTGGCAAATACTACTGTACCGATCGTTGGGAGTTCTACCGTTTACCCTGCTCCTGATACACCTGCTGTCTGAACGAAATGCTGTTCATGCTTTACGCTCAGCGGGTATCAGCGGTTTTACAGGCGCATTGGGGCTGGTAGTTGCGTACTCGGCGGGGGTTGCAGCAGTACGTCTTACCAGTATTGCCAACGCTGCCTTTTTGTTTGCAACCGCCCCTTTTTTATCCGCAATTCTGGCGTGGCTGGTATTGCATGAACCGATCAGACGAACCACTGCAGTAGCTATTTTTATTGCACTGGGAGGTATTAGTCTGATGGTTGCTGACAGTGTTAGCAGCGGTAACTGGATCGGTGACTTAATGGGGTTAATGTCGGCAATCGGTTTTGCCGTATTCACCGTCGCACTGCGAGCAGGCAAACAACGAGACAGCCTGCCAGTGGTGTTTCTGGGGGCCCTGCTGACAATGATATTTGCCGGCGCCATGGCTGTGACTATTGGTATCGGACTGCAGATAACTACACCAGAACTCATACTGGCTCTGTCACTGGGTGCATTCGTCCTGGGGGTTGGAATGACTTTGTGTACTTTTGGTTCCCGCGTAGTGCCGGCAGCCGAGCTCGCGTTACTGTGTATGACAGAGGTGGTATTCGCCCCAATTTGGGCATGGCTGTTTTTACAAGAAGTACCCGCGGCCACCGTGTTGCTGGGAGGCAGTATTGTCGTCGGTGCAATAGTAATCAACGCGCTGAGTGGCGTTCGACGATAACTACCCCGGCCCGGGGCAGCGTTGTAAACTGTACAAAAACAGGAACAAAGCCTTGCACTATGACCCTCGAACAAATGAAAGACCCCTGCCCTGGGATCCGTTTAAAAGCTGCACGGTGCCAAGACCGATCGGCTGGTTGTCGACCATTTCAACCGACGGCATTGCCAATCTGGCACCTTACAGTCAATGGCAGAATCTAACCTTCGACCCACCGCTGGTGATGTTTGCCGCTAATGGATATCCAGATGGCCGCAAAAAAGACACCGTCATCAACGCCGAGCAAACCGGCTGGTTTGTCTGGAACATGGCAACCTGGGATCTTCGCGATGCAGTGAATCAATCTGCACAGGACTTTGACTATAACGTTGATGAATTTGAACACGCAGGTGTCACCAAAGCCGACTGCATAGATGCTCCGGCGCCGCGTGTCGCAGAGTCTCCCTGTCACTTTGAATGCCGCTATCTGTCAACGCAGCATTTTGC
>CALLLY010000156.1 GCA_938008205.1 uncultured Granulosicoccaceae bacterium | reverse complement strand
TACTTATTTCTGCCACAAACTGATCAAGCGATGCTACCGGCACGCCATCAACCTCGGTAATGAAACGATTTCGATATAGACGATCCTGAATCGACGGCGATCCACCCAGCGTTCCACTGATAAACACGCCGTCAGTTGTATTGCTGCGTTGATAAGACAGCTCAAAATGTGGTTCCTGAATTAAAGATCCCGCCCAGATCACAGCGCGTCTGGTAACTTTGTCATTGTATGCAATAGTCGGTATTTGCAGCTCCAGCACCTCTCCGTCACGCATCACCACTACGGGAACAACCGGGCCTTGAAATAACTTGTGAACATCACTGAACGTGGTGGCTATTTCACCATTAACCTGAAGAATATAATCTCCCACCATCAAAGGATTGCTGGCATCTCCTATCACTTGTCGAACGGCCAACGCGCGCCGATGCACCTGTGCTGCCTGTGATATTTTCCGAATCCACTCGTTGCTCATGCCGAGCTCGCGCGCCTTATCAAGTGACTGATACACAAAAGACGCAGGAGCGATAAACAACTCCGACCCGGCCGTGTATTGATCAACCACGTCTTTGATTACAAAGGCAGGCATTGCCCACTCCGACTCTTTGATTTCATCACCACTTTGATAAGCAAAGCTCTGCCAAACAGCCTGTACAGTGCCATTGGCATCAACGAGCGGCCCACCCAGTGTCGGCCCTACCAACGAGGCACTAAGCACATCGACAGGCACCTGCTGGAATCGGGTTAACTGGGGAAGATCAAAGTACAACGTTACTTCACTTAAGTTGTCGACTTTCTGCTTTCTGATCGTGCCATCGTTGCGGTAGCCGACAAGTTCCAGCGGTATGTTGAGATCAGGAAACGCATCGGCAAGCACCGGCGCCTCAATCTGTACATCACCCAGTAAGCTCGGATCATACTGCAGCAGGGCAATATTATGTAGCGGGTGTAAAAACACCACACGTCCCGGAACTTTGTAAGTAGAAAAGAAAGTGATCTCAAGATCACCCAGCTCTACCGGCACGGTATTGCGATCCGTTACAACCAATCCTCTGGACGGATCAACAATCATTCCGACACCGGTAAAACTGTTTGCATAAACATTATCAACGGCGTACGGAATATCGAACGACAATCGAACCAGTGATGACGCAACAGACTGGATTAAGTTGTCCTTATAGCCGGGAAGTACCACATCGGACAATACTTGCGTCTTCGGAGAAGACATTGCCAAAGGGACCTCATCACACTGCCAGAATTTGGCATCATCGCGACGATCACACACTCTTGAAGCAAACCACTGTGCGTTTATTTTTACCGTGGCAACTGAAGACGTAAATTCACGACCAGGTACTACATATCGCACGCGCCACTCTTCAACACTTTGCTGTTTAAGGTGATGCAGAATATCGTCAATAGAGTTCACAGGTGAGCCGTTCAGCTGTGTGATTAAAGCGCCCCGCTGCACACCGGCACGAGAAAATTCATAGCCGGACTTTGCAACAATAACTCCGCTTTGCGGCAGGTTCATACCGCGCGCACGCTGTACCGAAATATCATGTAGTACCGCACCACCCACCTCAACCAGGCGCCCCGGTTGCAGTGCCTCCATATCCTGCACCGTCAGTGGAAAAGTGATTTCCTGCCCCTGACGAAAAACGGTCACTTCAATTTCTTCATTAATCGAACTATCAAGGATTTCGGCCAGACGAATAAACTCAGCCACTGGCTGGTCGTTCATCGCCAATAGAATATCGCCTTCCTGCAAAGCCCCTTCGGCAATGCCGCCCGGCAACACCTGGCGCACCAGCAACATGCCGTTACTGGCTGGAAATTCATCCTGGAACTGCTGTTGAATGGCAGTACCCAGTCCAAACCGACTTAGCAATCGATAGGGCCGTTGTTCAAAAACCGTCTGTAACGTACCGCGCTCTACCGGTTCACCAGCCTGCAATCGCTTCAATGCATATTCGATTCGATCGAGTGGCAGAAAAAAACTGCTGGCGGTACTACTGTTAGCCGCAGCATTCAGCGCAATAACTTCGCCGTCCTGATTGAGCACCGGTGACCCGGAAGAGCCTCCCGAGGTGGATGAAGCAGCCTGCAGATAGAAGGTATTAAAGTCATTGTGTCCGTATCGACCATAGTTGGGTGCAGCACGATCTACTCTGGCAATGGTGCCGGCAAGAATCGAAAGCTGCTCCCCGCCATCGCTGCCAATCACTCTGATATCGGAGCCGACGATTGCGCCAGAAGCATTCAACTCAAGCGATTTGGGCTGATTACGTTGCAGATCTTCAGGGTTGTAACGAAGAAAACCAAAGTCGTGCACCGGATCGCGATACAACGGCACCACATCAATACGCTCAAGGTTTTGAAATGTGGCAGTCATACTGATCGGACCACTGCCAACCACATGGCGGTTAGTCAGAATAATTCCGCGCTCAGCATCTACCACAAACCCGGTGGCAGAACTAACACCCTGACTGGTCTCAACAAAATCCCGCACATAGGATATTTGCAGCGAAACGACCGACGGCACTGTATTGGCAATGACAGCAGACCATCGAGCACTGGCCTCCTGCGCGTGCACCACCGAAATAACAGGGGTAAAAAAAAGTGCGGTTAAAATATAAATTAGCGTTCGCAATCTACTATTCCGGTTTACACCCGCGACCAGCGGACGTTTCAGGTATCCGAGGAAGACACCGCTGAATTGAAAAGTATCGGAGTATAGCGCCGAATAGAGTTTCATCTGCAGAGGCTCTTTGTTAACTTTAAGTCAAGATTTGAACCGACAATCGCATCCATGAACGTCAAATTATCCACACTATGAGTTTCGACCAACAAAACGATTTCCCGCTCGAGTGGCTGCGACATACTTCGCCGTACATCAATACCCATCGTGGAAAAACTTTCGTGGTATGGCTGAGCGATGAATTGCTCGACCGCGAACTGTTCAAACACCTGATTCACGATCTGACGCTGCTGAGCCATCTGGGAATCAGGCTGGTGCTGGTACATGGAATGCGATCGCAAATCGATGAGGCGTTGAAGGCCAACAACATTCAAACGACGTTCGCCAACCCGGCAGGCACACAAGGTGAACATGCCGAGGTCCGCATCACCACGTCCGAGATGCTGCCATCAGTGCACTCGGTGCTAGGCAACATTCGCAGCCAGATTGAATCTGCATTCTCAACTGGCTTACCTAATACGCCCATGTCAGGTTCTCGGGTCACGCTTTGCTCCGGCAATTTTGTCGTAGCAAAACCATACGGCGTTCGCGACGGCATCGATTACGGCCATACTGGAGAAATTCGTAAGGTCAGAACCCAAACGATTAATGACCTGTTAAACCTTGGCATTATTGTGCTGATCTCTCCGGTGGGCTATTCACCCACAGGCGAATTATTCAACCTGCATGCAGAAGATGTAGCAACGCAGACAGCGATCGATCTAACGGCCGACAAACTGATATTTCTACACCACCAGACCGATGAACTGGCCGCAGCACTTGGCAATACCAGAGAAATTTCAGTCGGGCCGCATGGGGTACAGCAGGTGCTGCCAGACGAACTCCACCGATTGAAATCGGTTGTACACAATTGCGCAACTGCCTGCCAGCGTGGTGTAAATCGGTGCCATATTGTCAGCAGTCTGCAGGACGGCGCACTCTTGAAAGAGATTTTCACACGCGACGGCAGCGGGTTACTGATCGACTCTGGTAACTACGACTCAATTCGGCCGGCAACCCATCGTGATGTAGCCGGCATTAAAGCACTGATTCAGCCCCTTATAAATGACGGCATTCTGCTTGACCGCAGTGAACAAGACCTGGAACGAAAGATCAGTGAATTTTTCGTCGCGGAACGCGAAGGCAGTGTCATTGGATGCGCCAGCCTCACGCGATACCACACACAGGCCGAAGTAGGATGCCTGGCCGTTCATCCGGACTTTCGAGCCAGTGGCAAAGCAACCGAGATGCTTCAACACCTGATCGAAGAAGCAGCGGCCGAAGGATGCAAACAACTGTTCGCACTGTCTACCAGAAGTGGTGACTGGTTTCGGGAGCAGGGCTTTGTGCCGGGGGATCTGGCTACTGTACCGGTCGATGAAAGCCGGCTTGCCAACAACCGCGGATCCAAACTGTATGTATTGGACCTCGCCTGAACAAGGGGTCTGCGCGGCAGAACCTCTGCTACTGCGAACGCGCCCTGACGGCGCCTTTTTATCGATCATTTTCGTTGCGTAGGAATAACTATGCGCCTTAAATGATCGTAAAAACGCCCTCGCCATGGCACGTTCTCGCAACGCAGACTTCTACCGCGCAAACTCCTGGCCATCCAACGGAGCAGGTTATGGTCAAACCAGCAGATAAAATCGCCACCTACCAGGATCTCTACAATATCCCGGATAGCCTGGTGGGTGAAATACTTGGAGGGGAACTGGTTACCCATCATCGTCCAGCACCAAAACACGCCAGAGCGGCCTCGGTTTTAGGCGCGCGGTTGCTAAGCAATTTTGACACATTGCCAGATGGCGAGAGTGGTGGTTGGTGGATTCTGGATGAGCCGGAATGCCATCTTGGTAAAGATATCGTCGTGCCTGATATTGCTGGCTGGCGTAAAACAACCATGGCAGAACTGCCTGAATCTGCGTGGTTCGATATCTGCCCGGATTGGGTTTTTGAAGTCATTTCGCCAGCTACGGCCAGGCACGATCGAGGAGTTAAGCGCGACATTTACGCAAGAGTCGGGGTTGGGCATTACTGGATTGTTGATCCGATAGAAAAATTCATCGAAGTGATTGAATTGCAAAATCAGCATTGGGTGCTTCTCCAGACGGCCTTTGACTCCCAGGTGGTTGGTTTGTCACCGTTTGAAAAAATGTCTTTCGATTTATCTGCAATCCAGCGGTAGTGTCGAATACGATGCCAGCGCTCGAAAAGATGATCAGGCCGGGCAATTCGTGGCTTAGGTACTTGGCTACACAGATGGTACTTAGAATGAAATCTTTCGTGAGATCGGCTTGTGGCACCCAAAGCAGTGCAGCAGGGCCCGTTTTATTGCCTGGGTGATAAGCAGCTGCTGTACATTGACACGTTATTTTTCCGTGAGCTTCAGAAAATGGGCGCACAAGGTGACTTTGCGATGGCCTACGTTATTGGGCACGAAGTCGCGCACCATGTGCAAAATCTGGAAGGTACATCGATGAAGGTTTAGCCGTACACAGTGCCAAATGTCGAATGCACAAGCCAATTGATTGTCGGTACTCGCTGAAAAGCGGGCAGATTGTTACGCGAGTGTTTGGGCAAACCACACTCAAAAGCGTACAAATTTCCTTGAAATTGGCGGCCTTGAAGAGGGTGTGAATGCTGCAGCACAGATTGGTGATGATGTATTGCTTCGTGAAGCGGGAAACCGATAACTTAAAATCCCTGTGTCAGCATATCTAATGCCGCAACAATTTCATCGTGATGTTGTGCCATATTGTCAACAGGCGTCTCCAGTATTGAAATAGAAACTGACGAGAGGAACTGAGTGACCAACACGTATTGAATTCCATCGATTTCAAAAATCGGGTTCAGTCTTTCTGCAGCCTTTGGTGCTTTCGTCTCTGGCATGAGCGGCACCACAACCCGCGTGGTCAAATCTTCTAAGAGATCACTCTGAATATTCAGCAGAAACCCATTGTTGGTTGGGGCTGGGTGAATATCGTATCTGGGCATTAGAAAGGCTTGTATTTTTCCAAAGGAAGGCCATGACGTTTAACAAACTCGTTGGAGCTTTCGATTGCACTTGCATTCTCGGCTTTCCATCGTGTCGCTTTGGCCTCTTGCACGGCGGCTTTTACCCCGTTCTCCGCAGCCCTCGACAGATTAATTTTCAGGGCCTTGGCGTCTCTCAAAAGTGCAGCGTCAATTGATAAATTCGTAGGCTTTCTTGAAGGTTTATTCAACTGTTTTCTCGATTCGATTGCCTTCATCAACATAGCATATGCGCATATAACATGCTTATGTATTTGCTATATTTGGGGGCGTCATTGATCCCATATGCTGTTTGCGCTCAAATCTTTAATGATCAGGTTTAAGAGCCAGCGATTTGTTGCGATTCGTGAGCAAGATAAATCGTCACTGGATTTGCCCAACGCTACGGTCTCGCTTGATCTGTGCGAGCGGACAGCCCCGCATATGTAACTTCGTAAAAACTGTTAGATTGCATAGTGCTATTTTGTCACGACAGCAACTACAATGGCTTCAGTTCAGACACTGTGTATCAGCAACCCAATGTGCAGTCTGCCAAAAGCTTCGCCGGAAATTTTTCCTCGACGGTGCGACGACACCGCATCTGCACGAGTGTTATTCATATTGATTCTTTGGCACTATGGTGCGATCCCTCAAACTATTCGAAATATGGGCAAGTTGTCGATTCAACTCGACCTGGAGATTTAACTAATGCGCTGGCAACAAGGCAGAAAAAGCAGAAATATCGAAGATCGGCGTGGCGGGCGCGGTGGTGCAACAGCCAGACGCGGCGGTGGCTCAAAAATGGGCGGCCTGATGACCATTGGGATTGTGATTGCGGGGCTGGTTTTCGGCTTCAACCCCATGAAGCTGATCAACATGACGGGAGGTCTTGGTGGACTGTCCGGTGGTGGCAGCCTCACTCCCAGCAGCGGTGGCGTGCAATACGATGCCAGTGCGCAGAAAGACGATCAGGCCGGACAATTTGTCGCATCCATTCTTGGCTACACTGAAGACACATGGAACGAGATTTTCCG
>CALLLY010000155.1 GCA_938008205.1 uncultured Granulosicoccaceae bacterium | reverse complement strand
CGCTTATCAACACCACAATTTATGAAAGCGTTCGGTCGTGAAGTACCGGCTGCGGCAGATGCTGCCCTGCCAGTTATTACCTTTACCGAGGATGTGACCTTTTATTTCAACGATTCTGAAATTCAGATTAAACATCTACCTCACGCACATACCGACGGCGATTCCATGGTGTTCTTTGCCGACGAAAATGTACTGCACATGGGAGATACATTTTTCAACGGGTTTTTCCCGTTTATAGATCAAAGTAGTGGCGGATCACTGGACGGAATTATTGATGCGGCAGAGCGGGCACTGGCCATTGCCGGAGACGATACAGCTATTATTCCCGGTCATGGGCCAATCTCAGGGCGCGAAGATCTGGAGAAATATATCGCTATGCTCAAAGAAGTCAAAGCGATTATGACGCCATTGGCAAAGTCCGGTCAATCGCGAGCCGATGTGATTGCCGCAAAACCACTTGAAAGTCTTGCAGGCAAGTGGGGCAACGGATTTATGAAGCCAGATGTGTTTACCGGGATTGTCTACGATATTTTGTCTGGTTCCTAAATCGCGAATAAATAGTATTGCTGCAAAATCGGTCAGTCGCCTGAACAATTATCATTGTTGCACCGGGTGCAGTTAACTGCCGGTTTTGCGCGGCAACAGGTCAGCGCAATACCCACGGCATCGGGTATTCGCGCAATACTGTATATCAGCCTCGGCAGTCCGGACTGCAGGCTGTTAGCATCGTCTTGCCACTGAAATAGATAAAAGCTTCTGGTGGTGATGCCAGGCAGATGAACCGGTGGCTTGCGAATAGTTGCCACGATTGCAGCGGCAAATTTTAATGCCAGGTGAGCGATGCCATCACATAGGCCATTAACTGATGATTGTATAGCTGGTTTTAATTTTGTGTTGAGTGCGCTTGTCCACGCCTTCTGTATTGTCAATATCGTGTCAATACATGATTGACAAATTGATTTTCCGTACCTGTACGATTTTCCATAACTGGACTTGAGGGGGGGGAAGGTGATCATCTTCTCGGTCCGGGGTTACGGCAGAGCCAGGCTCTGCCTTACGATAAAAGGATTACAGATCTGCATCGGAAATCACTGGGTAGATGGTTGAGTGATTAACCGGGCCGCATCTGAACTCGACGCTGTTGGCGGCTTCGTTGTCGAAGTGTTTGCATTTAAAACAGTGTTGTCCCTGCGCTGTGATGGAGTAAACAAACCGTTGGTCATGGTCGGGGCATTGGTTAACCTCGAGTAATCCATTGATCGTCAATTTGGTGAGTGCGTTGTAAAGGGCGGTGTCTGAGTACTGCAAATCCGCAAGATTAAATATCTCACGCGAAGGTAATCGGACATAGTCACCCGGATTGGTGGGTGTCGGGTTCAATCGCAATTGCTCCTGATTAACCACGCCAAGTAAGCGGTAAGGTGTGGTTGTACGAAACTGATGGCTGCATGTCATTTGGCTTCTCCTCTCGCGCCCACTTTCGTTAAGTGGTGTCAAATGGCATAAAAACAGGCTGGATCTCAGCCTGAGTTGTAGTTTGCAGCATCTTTATGGTGCGTTCCATTACCCTCAACTTTGGGTTAGTTGAAAGTAATCCTAAAGTGCGAGTGATAGACTGTGGTGGCCTCGCTCACGCGTCGGGCTTCCCTGGTTAGTACCGAACATCGTAGTGACTTTGACAGCAGCTTTATTCGGCAGTGGTGCATACCGAAAACAAAACCACAGTCTTATGCAAAACCGCGTTAAAGTGCAATTCATTCGTTCTAGTCCTGTAAACCGGTTTAGTGATAACCTGCAGTTAACAAATATTGCATGGCAGATCCCGATGAACGAACTTACGGCTCAGGCAGATAACATCACGATGTCGGGTGGTGGCTTATATTCACTGGCAACCATTGGGGCGAAAGACGTCATCGATATCGCGACGCCGCGGGTAATCGAGGCAGTGTCGTCTGTTAGAGAGAAGCGTGGTGCCGATGGCTTGTGGTGCTTCAGTGATATGGGCTGTGCGGACGGCGGCACCTCACTTGATTTGTGGCGTACTGTGGTGGCGAACGTTCGTAAAAACGATCAGAGTGACATTCAGATTGTTTACGCTGATCAGGCCAACAATGATTTTAATGCGCTGGTAAAAATTCTCCATGGCATGACTGACTTCGATTCTTACCTCGACAGTTATGACAACGTCCATGTACTGGAATCGGGCTCGTCTTTTTACACCCCGATCCTTCCCGCTGAGTCACTTGATGTAGGGTTCTCGGCGACCGCAATGCATTGGTTGAGTTCGACTCCGTGCCAATTATCGGAACATGTACATATGGTGGGCGCCAGTGGTACCGAGCAACAGGCGTTTGCGCAGCAGGCAGCAAATGATTGGCAAACCATTCTGTTGCACCGGGCGCGTGAAATGAAACCTGGTGCGCGACTGGTACTGGTAAACTTTTGTATAGATGAAAAAGGTCGGTATCTGGGTAATACCGGCGGTGTCAATATGTTTGACCGGTTTAACGCGAACTGGCAGCAATTACTCGACGATGGTGTTGTCACGGAGCAGGAGTATCGTGCGATGACATTACCGCAGTACTATAATCGGGTAGAGGAGTTCACTGCACCGCTGTTGAACCAGCAGTCTGCGGTATACCAGGCCGGGTTGCGTTTGTGTGATATAGAAACGGCTGTTGTATCGTGTCCGTTCGCGGATGACTTTAAGAAACATGGTGAGGCAGTGAAGTTTGCAGATGCCTATCTGCCGACTATCCGGTCGTGGAACGAGAGCACGTTTGCCGGTGGTTTAAGTGACGCTCGCAGTCACACAGAACGTCAGG
>CALLLY010000154.1 GCA_938008205.1 uncultured Granulosicoccaceae bacterium | reverse complement strand
AATACCTACGTTGGTCAAACTTTCGATGCTACTGCTCTACCAAAGCGATTGTTCGAGATTGTCTACCTGCAGGATCACAAAGCCATCGACTATGTGATGAAAGTGCCCCATGGCTATGTCATCGACTTCACAGACATCCGTAAAAGTCCTGTCTTTATCCCAACACTGTCACCGGTACAAAGTCCAACCCTGGCATAGTCATTTTAAAAAGGTCATTCAGAGCTCAGCCCAAACAGACGCTCCAGATCTGACACTTTTACCTGCAGTGTTCGGCCCTCATTTTGCGCCGGGAGCCTTTTCTGTTTGATGTTGCGCGAGATCGTTGATTTGCTCTTGCCGGTGAGAGCTGCTGCCTCGTTAACATTGACCGTTCGCTCTGCGTCGTCTGCAGGTGACGCCTCAACGGCAGGGACGGGTTCTGTACGCACCGGACCGGCAGGGGAAGCCGCTGGCTCATCTGGATTCGATAGCCCCTGGGTCACCACGTCCACAGCGCTGACGAGGAAAAACAGCACTACCCCATCCTGCTCGACACCAACTGGCGAGCCCGCACCCGCTTTAAAGCTTGCAACCGGATCGCGCTGTAGTTCTGACAAGGGTATGCGCTTAATGGCCATAGTTATCTATCGTTCCGCTTCCTTTCCGCTTGAACGCCGTATTCTATCAGGTTTAATACTTTGTTCCGCTTTTTTGTTCCGTTTGTTCCGTTATTGTTCCGCAACTCAATTTCGGTGATAATGCACTTGTGAATCTGAAGGAGGTAATAACTGCTGTACTGAGCGGCAGCTAGTCGAAAACAATATTTTTTCAAATGTCAAACAACGGGGTTACGCAGATGTAACAATGCGGGGCTTTTTAAGTGATCAGGGGCTTTTTAAGTGATATCGAGGGGCGTTTTAAGTGACCGATTGGGGCCTTTGAAGTGACGATTAGGGGCGTTTTAAGTGATGATATAGGCAGCAAAACACTCTTATATGTTTTATTATCAGCAACTTACAGCATGTTCCGTATTTCTCTAGTAAGTTTATTTGGTACCTCTTTCAAATGCTTATCTTTATCAACCACACCACGTGTGGGGGCTTATAAAAACAGGTTGACTGCCCATCCGGTCAATTCTAACAAATCGGTTACTAACGCTCGGAAATAAGCGAAGGTACAGTGCCGGCATCAAAACTACCAGATGATGTAGCAATTGCTCGAATTCGTTGATCGCCTCAGGGAACCAATCCCCCTACTCAAGATTAAGGGGCAGATCTTCCATTTCGGCAAAAAACAGCCTAAAGCATCACCGATGAAACCCACTCTCTCGGATTTCACCAAAGATCCGAGCATGAATGCCCTGGTGTTGTTCGACGATGAATATGGTGCACCAAACGCTACCGCTTATCGTATCTGGGAAGCAATCGAGCGGAGGTTATCACATGATCCTGCTACCACGAGGATATACCTCAGTAAATCTGAATTGCTACACCTAACTGGAATGGTCAAAGGCGGCAGCGCTTATAAGCGGATCGCTATTGCATTGCATCAGCTCAGACGGGTTGATATCCACTACCGCACGAGGCTCTTTCTCGGTAATAAGCATAATCGGGAGAAACAGTGCCAATTAATCGATTTTGAAAAAGACATACTGCCTGACCGATCTCAACAAGAATGTTACCGGATAGATGTCGATCCGGTGTGGGCAAAGATCTATGGTCGTGGTCGCCTTCAGTCTTTCAACCAAACATTGTTTGCGGGTCTGTCGCCAATGCTCCACAGCTATGCAACGATCGTGAACTACAAGCTGACAACTCGGTACCAGCGTGCACAGGCACAAGAGCCGTATGACGAAAACTGGGACTACACAATTAATTATGAGGACTACCTCAGTTGGATTTTCAGCCCACTGCCCTACACCGCACCACGCACCATATTTACCCATCAAATAGAGGAAAAGGCGACTCCACTGCTTGAGGCCAAATACCTGGCGGAGATGCCCAAAGTGGTCGCTCGCAAACCTGATAAAAAAAATAAAAGAGAAAAGCCTCGGTGGAAGATTGTCTTTAAACCCGGGGAACAATTTTTCATCGACTACCACCGTTTCTATGGCCCCGATAAGGCGGAGTCAGATGATGTGTCAGACGATGCATCAACAAAACAAGATAGTCCGGATGGGCCTGATCATACCTCGAGACCCACTCAACACGTCGATGCACAATCACCAGCTACCGAACAGACTGGAGCTGCGGAGGTGATAACGTTATTTGGAAAACTTTTTTCACCCGATAGGGAGATTGCGCCGTCAGACACGGCCACGCAGTTCGCTAATCATTTGATCAAAAGGCTAGACGGAGTGGAGCCGGCGCTGGCGTTTATTCGATGGGCGGTGCCGAAAGCTGCGAAAACTTTTCCCGACATGAGAGTGATCGGTGGTCTTAAAAATCTGATTGACGAATATCAACAACAAAAAAGTCGAACTCCCACTGTTCAAACCATCCAGGAGCAAGAGAAAGCGATAGATGAAGAGGCCAAGCTTAAGGACAGATATGATCGATACTGCAGAACCTCAATAGAACTCAAGGTTGCGGAAATGTCGGGGGCTGAGCTTATCGCCTTTCAAGAACAGGTCAAACGTACACTTGAGCAAACATCAGGGATGCCCGGTACTGCAAATCCAAGAAAAATGGAGGAGCGCGTCAAAATTGATCAGTTGGTCCGCACCGGTTTGCTGGAAGACTACATCCCCTGGCGTCAGCGCGAGCTCTGTCGTTTGAAGTAACATCTGCAGAGACAAACATCTGATTGAAACATCAAGTTATCTCGCCCCATCTACAGATAGCAAGGCACGCTCCGCTCAAGGCCAGTTGCAATCAGTTCTGTGTCTAGATGAACGCCTATCTCAATCAATACAGGTATAGAGGAATGGCGAAGCTAAATACAAAGGCTGTTTATAAAGCGTTAAGAAGAAACGCGCACAGAAAAGTGAAATACTTTAAAAGCGACTGGCGTATAGATCGCAATGCTCTGAGAAAAGCAGCAAGCCAGCTCTCTGACCGTGCCACAGACCGGATAGAGTTTGTACATGTCGCGTCTATGAACGGCACCCACATGTGGTTTCTTTACTTTGACAATATCGATACTGAAATTGCTTATCTGTTTGGTAGAGCAACCCCGCGGAAAATCATGACCGACATTGCTTCTATATTCAGTGCCAGCTCAATGTCAATATCGCCTTCCGCGACTATCCAATACTTCAACGG
>CALLLY010000153.1 GCA_938008205.1 uncultured Granulosicoccaceae bacterium | reverse complement strand
AGAGAGTGAACTTCCAATACACAGAAGACTGTTGGCGGTTTCTAGCGCCGCCATGCATGCAGCTACCCTCTCAGTTGGCACATTCTCTCCGAAGAAAACCACATCAGGTTTGAGCGTACCACCGCACTGGCTGCAGTCGACTGGTTGAAATTCGGTATCAGGTCTGTTCGTGCCGACCGGCGTTGCATCACCGTCTGGACCAATGGTGATTTGTTCATTGTGGAATTCAGGATTCTTAAACACCAGCTGCTGCTGCAACTCAAACCGATCCATTCGGCTGCTGCATTGCAGGCAGATAACTTTTGATAGAGACCCGTGCAGGTCAATCACATTCTTGCTACCTGCTGACTGATGCAGGCCGTCCACGTTCTGCGTAATGATCGTGGAAACCAACCCGGATTGCTGTAATTCATGCAGTGCGAAGTGCGCGGGGTTTGGTGCGGCTGCCTGGAATGCTGGCCAGCCATTCATACTTCGTCGCCAGTATCGCTGCCGGGTTGTTGGGTGTTTTTTAAAATCTGCGGCCTTTACTGGCTGAGGCTGCACCCATTGACCGGTCGCGTCACGATAAGCCGGAATGCCGGATTGTGTGCTGATTCCAGCGCCGGTCAGTACCAGCGCCGGTGCATGGCTGGCAAGCAGATCAGCCATTGCGGTAATAGTTGTGTTGGACAAGATTGAGTGACTCTGGAAAATCAATAAGGGGTGAGTTGTTGTGTTTGGATATAATTGCAGCTATCTGCAATAAATCAATGGATAGTTATGCACAACAATCCGACCGCAGCTGTGCTTCTGATTGGCAATGAAATTTTGTCTGGTCGAACACAGGATTTGAACCTCAGGTACATCGCGTCGAAATTATCCTCTATTGGCGTTCGATTGTGCGAGTGTCGGGTAATTTCTGACAATCGCAACGCGATTATAGATGCGCTCAATACACTGCGGAAAAGCCATACTTATGTGTTTACTACCGGTGGCATCGGCCCGACCCACGATGACATTACTGCGCAATGTGTTGCCGATGCCTTTGACGTGCCGCTATGTCAGCACCCGGAAGCGGTCAGATTACTGTCCGACTACTTTAGCCGGCGCAATGTGGAAGCAAACGAAGCTCGTATGAGAATGGCCAATGTTCCCGATGGCGGTGTGTTGATAGATAACCCGGTGTCTGTTGCTCCGGGGTTCCGTATTGATAATGTCTTCGTGATGGCCGGTGTGCCCAAAATCATGCAGTCGATGTTTGAAAATATTTTACCTGCCCTGGAAAGAGGTGCTGCACTACTGAGTGTTAGTGTTGTCTGTAACCTGCCAGAGGGGGATCTCTCCGCTCCATTGGCAGATCTGCAGGAAAAGTATCTGTCTGTTGATCTTGGTAGTTACCCGGGTAAACATCAGACTGATATTCCGCAGGTCGCTCTGGTTGGCCGAGGATCAGATCATCAGAAGTTGCGAGAGGTAACAGTGGCGTTGCGGGCGCTTGTAGCCGATCTCGGGGGAGAGGTCATTGAGGTCACTGATGTTTAATCTTGTAGAGTCTGGTAACAGTCACTTTTCGAAAGCGTTACTTAAAAGCCGGAAGATCTACCTGGCAATGGCTCGAATCATTTGTCTGTGATTCGGTAAAAAAACTGACAACGCTGTCCCGTACACATTCGCTTTGAAACCACACGGCATGACCTGCGCCGGATATCACGGTGGCGGTGAAGCGGCTGAAGTCATCTGTGGTATGACTGATATCTTCATTACTAATAACCGGATCAAGGCTACCTGCAAGAACGAGGGTGGTTGGTTTGAAGCGTTGTTGTGGCAGTAGTTGATTGTCTGTTTTGACATTCCACACCCTGCAAAGCTGTGGTTGGGTGGCCAGTACCTGCCGGCTTTCGATGGACAGTGATGCCAGGTAGTCGGGGTGATACTTAACATACTGGTCTTCGAGAAGCTGTCTTTCTTTGCAGTGAACGGTGAGGTTTAATCCGTCCGCGTACGTGTTGTCTGTGCTTTGGTACCAGTAATCCTGTGCAAACGGGCGAAGTGCTCTGATCCGTCCTTTGTGCAGAGAATCAATGGTTGCTGGCAGGGCGGCAATGCCGTTGTTGCTGTACACCGCGTTTGCGAAGATTGAAAGCAGGGTAGCATCGTCTACCACCAAAGTTGGTCTGATGCTGTTATAGGTGTTGTCTACAACGTTGATTGTGGTTCGGTAGGGTTTGGCCTTAGCTCGTGCAATCACCTCATCAAATTGTTTGGCAAGTGCCGGGTATCTGCCAGTACATTTTTTATTGGTCTGGCAAAGCGTAATGCTCTTTTTAACTGCGTCATAGGTGCCTTCCAGCGTAAGCGGCTTTTGGTAATCCAATGGCACAGGTGAGTCGAGCACGACACGTTGAAATGCATCAGGCTCGATGTGAAGCATCGCTTGTGCAATAGCGGTGGCGTAGGAGGTTGCGATGGTTCCCCACCAGCGATAAGCCAGACTGTCCATGACGGCTAAAAAATCGTTGGCTGATTGGTGGGTATCGAAGTAGGGTATTCCGAGCGATTTCAATCGTTCACGGCATAGGCGTGTAGATTGTTCGTATTGGGAAATTTCCTCATCAACGGTTCGTTCGCGCACAATCAGGCGTTCGAAAGAGATAATCGTTTCGTGGCACGACAATCGGGGCGATGACAACCCGGCACCGCGTTGATCCATGATCACCACATCAAAACCGGCTTGTAGCAAACTGGCATACGGCGCCAGAAATTCACCGGGAGCATATTGGTAACCAAAGCCCATCGCAGCTCCGGGCCCGCCGGCCCCGGGAATAAGAATGGCGTTTTCAGAGCGTGCCATCAGTGAGCGAGTCGAATGGGCGATTAACACAGGTAATCTGATTAAAGGTTTTTTCGGGTTATCGTGATCCAGTGGCACAGCCACAAATCCGCAAGTCACTCTGGGCGGCGACTCATTAATGAAGTCGGCGCAGCTGACAGGTTCGAGCTCTAACGCTGCTGCTGGACGGGTAAAAAGCAGCAAGGCAATGAGCAAGTTAACGAAAAGCCAAAAATACCGTGTTTGCTTCGGGGGTGAGATCAGTTGAGTAGGTATCAATACGGGCTCTAAGGTTAAAAATAATGGCATTAACGAAGTTCTTTAAATCTCATTGAAGAATAGTCGTTACCAAAGCTATGGGTGTGGTAACAACTCATTGGCTCTGTGCGCCAATGCCGATACACTTTAACGATTTCCACCGCTACTGTGACAGAGATCAAGTTTGCCTATCAAGCAGCAAATCAGGATATTGCCGGGCTATCACCACACGCTCGGGGCGAACTGGGATGGCAGCGGGGTAAACTTTGCTCTGTTTTCAGCGGATGCCCAGCGCGTGGAGTTGTGTCTGTTTGACAGTTCCGGTCGTCATGAGCGTGCCCGCATCACGCTGCCTGAGTGCACCGATCAGGTGTGGCACGGCTATGTGCCAGACTGTCGTCCCGGTGATCTGTACGGGTATCGTGTGCATGGTTTGTACGAGCCTCATCGCGGCTTGCGTTTCAATGGCAACAAACTCCTGATAGATCCCTACGCCAGATTGCTGAGTGGTGAGCTGAAATGGTCGGATACGCAACTGGCTTATCGTGCCGGTAGCGGCAAACACGATTTGTCATTTGATCGTCGCGATAACTCTCGCAATATGCCCAAATGCGTGGTGGTGGATCCGGCATTTACCTGGGGAGATGATCGGTCTCCACAAGTGCACCCGGCGGATACTATTTTCTACGAAACCCACGTCAAAGGGTTCTCTATTCGTAACGATGCGGTTGCTGAAGAAAGCCGTGGAAGCTACGCTGGAGTTGCTGATCCGGCATCCATTGCTCACATGAAGGCGCTCGGTATCACCAGTGTCGAGTTGCTGCCAATCCATCGGTTCGTCGATGATCGGTTTCTGGTTGACAAGGGATTGAAGAATTACTGGGGCTATAGCACTCTGAATTTCTTTGCCCCGGAGAACCGCTACTTTTCGCATGGTGGATTGCACGAAGTTAAAACCATGGTGCGTAAGCTGCACGATGCCGGGTTAGAAGTGATTCTCGATGTTGTCTATAACCATACCTGTGAAGGCGATCATCGTGGCCCCAGCCTGAGTTTCCGTGGAATAGATAATCGTTCTTACTATCGTTTAGTAGACGATGATCCTCGCTACTACATCAACGATACCGGCTGCGGTAATACGCTTAATATTAATCATCCACGTGTATTGCAGATGGTGATGGACAGTCTCCGCTATTGGGTGACTGACATGCATGTTGATGGTTTCCGATTTGATCTGGCCTCCACACTGGCTCGTGAGCCGCACGGTTTTGATCAGCGTGGCGGGTTTCTCGATGCGGTGCGGCAAGATCCTGTACTGTCGAAAGTCAAATTGATTGCCGAGCCCTGGGATATTGGCCCGGGCGGATACCAGTTAGGCGCATTTCCGGCTGGCTGGTCAGAATGGAATGATAAATACCGGGATTGTGTGCGGCGATACTGGCGTGGTGATGAAGGCATGCTGCCGGAACTTGCGCGGCGTGTGCATGGCTCTTCCGATGTGTTTGATCACAGCGGCCGTGGTGCGTGGTCGAGCGTTAATCTGATTACCGCCCACGACGGCTTCACCCTGATGGATTGTGTGTCTTACACCGAACGCCATAACGAGCCCAATGGCGAAAACAGTCAGGACGGACATTCGGCCAACTATACCGACAACTACGGCGCTGAAGGGCCTACCAAAGATGAAGGCGTTAACGCGATGCGGGACCTGCAAAGGCGCAATCTGCTGGCGACGTTGTTTCTATCTCAAGGCACTCCGCTGTTACTGGCAGGTGACGAGCTAGGTCGAACGCAGCAGGGCAATAACAACGCGTATTGTCAGGATAATGAAATAAATTGGTTCAACTGGTCGCTAAAGTCAGAGCAGCAGGAATTTTTAGGCTTTGTGCAGCAGCTAATTGCACTTCGCAAAACTGAAAACCTGTTGCGACTCAGGCAGTTTGTGCACGCCTGCGATGTAGAGAACAACCCGGTGCAGATCAGCTGGACCAGTCCATCCGGTGATCCGATGCAGGAGTCTCAATGGACGGAGACCTTCGCACGATGTGTGGGATTGTTACTCACTGACCAGAGTTCTTCAGACTGCCTTTTTATTGTTTTCAACGCGAGCCGGAACGATGTGGAATTTGCATATCCTTCTGAATCACAGCAATCAAGCTGGCGATGTCTACTCGACACCGCCAACCTGGACACTAAACAACTTGAAGACAAAACACACTTTATCGCTTCTGCGAGCTCCGTATCGGTGTACAAACCATTGGTCTGTGCGACTGATGAAGTAAATAAACAGTCCAAGAGCAACTAACATGAAAAAGATTAAACCACTCGCACCGCTGGCTATGGATGGTCAGGCAGTTGATCATGATTTCAGGCGTCACTACAGCCACACTTTAGGCTGTGCTGCACCGGGTCATGACGAGCGGGAAAAGTACGAAGCACTGGCATTAGCAGTGCGTGATCGTCTCATGGAGCGCTGGACAGCTACCAGGGTTCGTCATGTCGAATCGGGCTGCAAGCGCGCCTACTATTTGTCGCTCGAATTCCTGATGGGAAGGGCACTGGGCAACGCCGTCCTGAACCTGAATCTGGAATCAGCAGTGCACGAAGCCTTGCATGGATACGGGCTGGAACTTGAAGAGATGCAAGAGCAGGAAGCCGATGCCGGATTGGGCAATGGCGGGCTAGGAAGACTGGCGGCCTGTTTTCTCGACAGTTGCGCGAGTCTTGACTTGCCAGTAGTTGGCTACGGCATCCGTTATGAATACGGTATGTTCCGGCAGGAAATACAGGACGGTGCCCAGGTCGAAGAGCCTGATCACTGGCTGCGCGATGGTTATGTTTGGGAGATCAAGCGTACACAAGATACCCGCAAGGTTAAGTTTGGCGGCCGCAGCGAATTCTATGTCAACGCCGAAGGGGCAACACAGGTTCGCTGGGTAGATACAGAAACGGTACTTGCCGTGCCACATGACACGCCTATCCCCGGCTACGAAAACAATACCGTCAATACGCTGCGATTGTGGAAAGCTGCAGCGTCTGATGAGTTTGAACTGGGTGAATTTAATGCCGGGCGATACACCGAGTCGGTAGCTTCAAAGAATGAAGCCGAACATATTTCTATGGTGTTATACCCGAACGACAGCAGTGAAAACGGTAAAGAACTGCGCCTGCGTCAGCAGTACTTTCTGGCGTCGGCAAGTTTGCAGGATGTGCTGGCACAATGGGTAGAGGCAAACGGTAACAACTTTGATCAGTTCTCTGCCAAAAACTGTTTTCAATTGAACGATACTCATCCGAGTGTGGCAGTAGCAGAATTAATGCGACTGTTAATGGATGAATATCATCTGGGCTGGAATCGGGCGTGGGAAATCACCACAGAAACCATGGCCTATACCAACCACACTTTATTGCCGGAAGCACTTGAGCGCTGGTCGGTCGGTCTGTTTCGACAATTACTGCCGCGATTAATAGATATTATCTTTGAAATCAATGCGCGCTTCCTGCACGAAGTTTCAATGAAGTGGCCAGGTGATACCGAGCGCCAGCGCCGCTTGTCAATTATTGAAGAAGGCCCTGATCCGCAAGTTCGAATGGCCTATCTGGCGATTGCCGGCAGCTTCTCTGTCAACGGTGTGGCTGCATTGCACACTGACCTCTTAAAGCAGGGGCTGTTTGCAGAATTCAATGAGCTGTGGCCGGAAAAGTTCAACAACAAAACCAATGGTGTCACACCAAGAAGATGGCTTGCGGCTTGTAACCCGGATTTACGTAAACTACTTGATGACACGATCGGCTCCAAGTGGATCACAGACTTGTCTGAGCTTAATGCACTTGAAAAACACGTGAACAACGAAAGCCTGCGCAGCGAATGGCGGCAGGTTAAGTTTGCCAACAAACGCAGACTCGCCGCCATGGTTGAGCAGGACTGTGGTGTTCGCTTTGATATAGAAAGCATGTTTGATGTGCAGGTTAAGCGAATTCACGAGTACAAACGACAACTGCTCAACGTACTGCACGTTATTCACTTGTACTGCCGCATTAAGAATGGTGATACCGAAGGCTGGGCACCTCGAAGTGTGCTGATCGGTGGAAAGGCAGCGCCAGGCTATTACATGGCCAAGCAGATTATCAAACTGACGAACAACGTTGCCAAAGTGGTTAACGAAGACCCCGACGTTGGCAACAAGCTTAAACTCGCTTTTCTGCCAAACTACCGGGTGTCAGCCATGGAAGTTATCTGTGCCGGCACTGACTTGTCAGAGCAAATCTCCACTGCAGGCAAAGAAGC
>CALLLY010000152.1 GCA_938008205.1 uncultured Granulosicoccaceae bacterium | reverse complement strand
ACGAGTTATTGTCGTTACCCAACGTGACCCTGACACCACATATTGCCGGCGCCAGTATTTACACCGTCACCAAAGCAGCACGCATGGCCGCCGAAGAAGTGCGACGCTCTATCAATCAACAGCCCGCCTTGAACCTGTGTTAACCCCTGCGATAGATACTCACAGTGGATAACACAGCGCCCATTGACGTACTGGTGATCGGGGGCGGAGTCAACGGCGCAGGTATCGCACGCGATGCTGCGGGCCGCGGGTTATCAGTAATGCTTTGTGAAAAAGGCGATCTTGCACAAGGCACAAGCTCGCGTTCCGGTAAACTGGTGCATGGCGGGCTTCGTTACCTGGAATATTATGAATTCCGCCTCGTTCGTGAAGCATTGATCGAACGCGAAGTTCTACTGCGGTCCGCCCCTCATATTATCTGGCCCATGCGATTTGTATTGCCGCACAGCCCGCAGGATCGTCCGGCCTGGTTAATTCGTGCAGGGTTGTTCCTTTACGATCATCTTGGAGGCCGTAAAACACTGCCAGCCACCAGAGTGCTGAAGCTGCGGGAAACGCAGGAAGGCGAAGCACTGTTACCACAGTTTACCAAAGGTTTTGAATACTCCGACTGCTGGGTGGATGAGTCACGCCTTGTGGTACTCAATGCACTGGATGCTAGTCGTTACGGTGCTGATATCAGAACACGAACGACTTTCCATTCAGCCAGTAGAGTGGATGATCTTTGGTATGCGACCCTGGTAGATCAACACGGCCAGCAAACAACCATTAAAGCTCGTGCACTGGTGAATGCTGCCGGCCCCTGGGTAAATACGGTACTCAATACGGTAACCAGTGCTTCAACCAACCGCAGCGTGCGGCTGGTGAAAGGCAGCCATATTGTGGTCAGAAAATTCTGGCAGGGTGATCAGGCGTACCTGCTGCAAAATGCCGACAAAAGAGTGATATTTGTTAACCCGTATGAAAGCGACTACGCACTGATCGGCACCACTGATATTCCACAGCAGGACTCTCCAGAGTCAGCTAAAGCGGATGAAACAGAAATCCGCTACTTAGTCGATACGGTAAACCGTTACTTCACGCAGAAACTAACGCCAGACGATGTTATCCATTCGTTTGCTGGTGTCAGACCTTTGTATGACGACGATGCCGATAACCCGAGTGCCGTTACCAGAGACTATGTGTTTGATGTTGATGAAGCGCCGGGTGTGGCACCTTTACTCTCAGTGTTTGGTGGCAAGATCACCACATTCCGAAAACTCTCCGAACATCTGGTCAACAAACTCGCCCCTTATTTCCCATCCATGGGTCCGTCCTGGACTGAATCTGCGCTGCTGCCCGGTGGTGACATTGCCGGTGCAGATTTTCAAGCCTGTTTGCTGGCTAACTATCAAGCCTATCCATGGCTTGATTCGCGTACTGTCGAACACCTGACGCAATGCTACGGTACGCTAATGCATAGTGTTATAGCGAATGCCCAATCAAAAGAAGAACTCGGTCAGCAGTTTGCGGCAACGTTCTATGAACGTGAAGCCCACTACCTGATTGAACATGAATGGGCGCAAACTGCTGAAGATGTGGTCACTCGTCGAACCAAACACGGGTTACACATGTCACCAGATGAAAAAGCACGCTTTGTAGACTGGTGGCGTCAAGGTTGTGGAAAAACGGCAGATGTACACCAGCCGGAAACCACATCACATGGAGTATTACATGAGTCGTGAGCAGTACAATGCGTTGCTGGAGTTATCGGCTGAGATCGGATCTGATCCTGCACTGGTACAGGCGGCCGGGGGTAATACATCAATCAAGCAGGATGGTATGCTGTGGATCAAAGCATCCGGTACCTGGCTGATGAACGCACTGGCGCAGAATATTATGGTGCCAGTTGCTCTGGCTCCGTTATTACAAGCGTTGCAAAACAAAGACCCGGGCGCTGAGAAAGCACAATCTTTTGTGTTAGACGATCAAAACCCGGCCAATCTGCGTCCGTCAATTGAAACCACCGTTCATGCCGTGTTTCCGCAAACCATCGTGGTGCATGTGCATTGTGTAGAGACTATTGCTGTCGCAGCAAGAGCAGACGCACAAGATATTCTTAATCAACAACTCGACGGGTTTAACTGGCGGTATGTCGCGTATGCCAAGCCCGGGCTTACGTTGTCGAAAGCAATTTCTGAGTCCCTGTATCGCGACAACATACCCGCAGATGTGGTGGTGCTGGGGAATCATGGACTGGTGGTAGCGGCAGATACGGTTGAGGAAGTTAGCATCCTTCTGGCAAAGGTCTGTACTGCGCTTAAGCAACCGGTACGCCGCGCACCTGCGATAAACATGGCAGCATTGCAGCAACTCACGATCAACAGTGACTATGAATTTCCGTTGCATGTAGAGTCGCATGCCGTTGCCACTGACTACATAGCACGGCACATTGCTGGTGGTGGTAGCTTGTATCCGGATCATGTGATCTTTCTTGGGGAAGGTTCTGTGATTGCTGCAGACAATGAAACTCCGGCGCAGGTGGTTAAACGATACTCGGATCAAAAACTACCACCACCGGTATCCATCCTGTTTCCGGGGTATGGAGTATTAATGCGAAAAGGTGGCGGTGACAGTGCGCATGCCATGGCACGCTGCCTGGCCGATGTCACTGCCCGCATACCGGAAACGGCCGATATTAATTATCTGACAAAACCGCAAAATGAAGAGCTTCTGAACTGGGATGCTGAAAAGTACCGACAGGCACTGAACGAAAACTCGTCTGATAAGCACAAGGCTGATGCTGATGCCTG
>CALLLY010000151.1 GCA_938008205.1 uncultured Granulosicoccaceae bacterium | reverse complement strand
TTGCCGGCGTCGCCATCCCCGTGGTCCTGAAAAAACTCAACATCGACCCGGCACTGGCCGGTGGCGTGGTGCTAACCACGGTTACCGATGTGGTCGGGCTGATGACCTTCCTGGGGCTTGCGACTATTTTTCTTCTGTAGTTTCTACGCAGAAAGCCATAGCGGCATACTGAGATTCTGATCCTCCCACACTGACCAGGTAAATCGACGCGTGAATAGTCCGAAGCGTTAGCGAGTTGCAATTTCCTGGTCAACATCACAAACGACCCTTAAAACACCACTCGCTTACGGGAGAGTAATCGTCTCAACGCTTGAGAAGGCTGTCTGCCCAAGCTCAGACCAACCGAATAAACCCGGCCAATCAACCGAATTATCACCCACCCGAACTACCAAAAAACCAACCCTGCCAACACCGTAATAACCCGGAAACCGCCATCCCATGCGGTCTGCCGCCAATCTGCTTCAGTTCACAAAACCACGTGCCGAAATTCATCAACAAGTTATCAACAGGCAATACCCAGATTTTATACAGGCATATCCCCATGATCTTGTGGTCGAATCATTACAATCCTCATTTTATAGTGGTTGGCGCTTGACCCGCGAAACCATCCACAACTAATATTCCACAGCTCGCTACAGCAGCTTCTTTACACCTTCTTCAGATTACCAAATGCACAATATATTGTGTCTGAGCTTTAATCAGTTACCATATCTTGTATCTTAGCAATTGTTGTTAGACAGCCCTTTCGCTTTTCAGATTGGGTCAGGTAAATCTGTAACACAAGCAGTTAAGCGCCAGCCGCATTAGCGGTAAAAAAAGTCACCGGAAGGCCTCCTTCACGGCGGCATAACAGAGCGCACAGATGTACTTGGAACGACGTATCAAACAACAATTTTTTTGCGGAAGATAAACGTGGGTTTAGACATGCAGGTAATTACTGAAATGGAGCAACAATAAGAATGACAAAAGTCGTCGCAATTGATAGCAAATCCCAACCTGACCTCGAAGTCGGTATTCCACTACAAGACGCCTCTCTTGATATCTGGGACAAAAAATACCGCCTCAAAAGCCGCGAAGGCGAAGCGGTAGACCCTTCACTCGATTCCACCTTCCAGCGAGTTGCACGTGCACTTGCTGATGTAGAAGAAACCGAAGAAAACAAAAGCCACTGGTACAGCAAATTTTTATGGGCACTGCGCCAGGGCGCTATTCCTGCCGGTCGTATTATTTCCAATGCCGGTGCGCGTGAACACAAGCCAGCTACCTCCACCATTAACTGCACCGTCTCCGGCACTGTCGGTGACTCCATGGACGACATCCTGGGCAAAGTGCATGAAGCCGGCCTTACACTCAAAGCAGGTTGTGGCATCGGTTATGACTTCTCTACCTTAAGACCTCGCGGTGCCTACGTATCCGGTGCCGGCGCTTATACCTCCGGCCCGCTGTCGTTCATGGATATCTACGACAAAATGTGTTTCACCGTCTCCTCTGCCGGTGGCCGCCGTGGCGCACAAATGGCCACATTCGATGTACGCCACCCCGATGTATTCGAATTTATTCGCGCCAAAAGAGAAGACGGCCGCCTGCGCCAGTTCAACCTGTCGCTGCTGATCACTGAAGACTTCATCAATGCAGTGCGCAACGATCAGCCATGGCAACTCGCCTTCCCGGTACAACAAAAAGAAATCGAAAAAGGCGAAGTCGATGTAAAAGACACCGAACAGGTAATCTGGCTCGACTGGCCCAGCAAAGACTGCATGATCCTCAACGACGAAGGCCTGGTCGCGTGCAAAATTTATCGCACGGTCAAAGCCATTCGTTTATGGGAAGCCATCATGGCATCCACCTATGACTTTGCAGAGCCCGGCTTTATCCTTATCGATAAAGTTAACGAACAAAACAACAACTGGTTCTGCGAAGAAATCAGAGCCACCAATCCGTGTGTCACCGCAGACACCTGGGTACAAACCTCAGAAGGTCCGGCACAAGTTGCTGAACTGACCGGCACACCTTTTAAAGCACGTGTTGATGGTAAAGACCACGCCACCGGCCCACAAGGCTTCTTTAAAACTGCCACCAAAGAAGTGGTAAAACTGCAAACTCGCGAAGGCCATTCACTGCGACTGACCAGCGACCATCGAGTACGCAAAGTCATCAACTACACCCGCAACCAGACTCAAACACAATGGTGCGAAGCAGGAGAACTGCAAAGCGGTGATCGCGTACTGCTAAACAACCACAGAGGCCAGGCCAGCTGGCAAGGCAAAACCGTCACCACTCATGGCAGTGACGAAGGTAACGGCTACCTGCTTGGCCTGCTACTTGGCGACGGCACCATCAAGCAGGACAAAACAGTTCTGTCAGTGTGGGCTGAAAGCCCGCTACAGAATGTTGCTAATGGCGACTACATCTGCGACAACACACCACAAACCCACGCCAGTGCCATCATGCAGCACGCACTGACACACGCTCAAGCCCTGCCACACAGAGCAGACTTTAACGGCTGGATGCCGGTACCAGGCAGAAACGAATTTCGCCTCTCCACCGCAGCCATCGGCAAACTCGCCAACGACTACGGCATGGCAGTTGGCAACAAAACCATCACCGCGAAAATTGAAAGCGGCAGCAGTGAATTTTATTGTGGATTCCTGCGTGGCCTGTTCGACGCAGATGGATCAGTGCAAGGCAGCACCAGCAAAGGTATCAGTGTGCGCCTGGCGCAGTCAGATCTACCGGTTCTTGAAGCAGCTCAACGCATGCTGTTGCGCCTTGGTATTGCCTCCAGCCTATATAAAAATCGTCGCAATGCAGGGTCCAGTGTTTTACCTAACGGCAAAGGCGGTGTTGCAGAGTACGCCACCAAAGCCCAACACGAGCTGGTTATCTCCGGTGACAACCTGCATCAGTACCAGGCTCAAATCGGCTTTGCAGACACAGCAAAAAGCGAAAAGCTCAGTCAGCTGTTAAACAGCTATCAGCGCACGCCAAATCGTGAGCGCTTCACTGCCGTCGTACAAAGCGTAAAACCCTGCGGCACCGAAGACGTCTACGACGTTCAGGTCCCGGGCATTAACACGTTCTGTGGCAACGGATTACATGCACATAACTGTGGCGAACAGCCCTTGCCTCCCTATGGCGCATGCCTGCTCGGCTCGGTTAACTTAACCCGCTTTGTCACCAAACCATTTACCAGTGAAGCCAGCTTCGACTGGGACAAATACCGCGACACCGTAGAAGTCTTCACCCGCATGCTCGACAACGTTGTCGAAATTAATGGATTACCGCTGTTCAAACAGCGCGAGGACATCCAGTACAAGCGTCGCCACGGCATGGGTTACCTGGGCTTAGGCTCTGCCATCACCATGATGCAAATGAAATACGGCTCCGAAGACTCACTGGCCTTTACTGAAAAAGTCACCCGGGAAATGGCCTTAAGCGGCTGGAAAACCGGAGTCGCACTGGCGCAGGAAAAAGGCCCGGCACCCATCATGGACGACGAGTTCACCCTCACCACCGACATGATTCGCAAGCGCCCCGAACTGAAAAAAGACGGCTACAAGCCAGGCGACAAAATCAAAGGCAAAGTGCTGCTCGGCAAGTACAGCCGCTACATGCAGCAACTGGCCACGGTCGATAAATCCGTCACCGACGCCATCGCCGAACACGGCTGCCGATTTACCCATCACACCTCCATCGCGCCAACCGGCACGATCTCCCTGTCACTGGCCAACAACGCCAGTAACGGTATTGAACCGAGTTTTGCCCACCACTACGCACGCAACGTGATCCGTGAAGGCAAAAAATCAAAAGAAAAAGTAGACGTTTACTCCTATGAACTGCTCGCCTACCGCGAACTGGTCAATATGGAAGCGATGCCCTACGCCACCGAAGAAGAAAATCAGCTGCCGGAATACTTTTTATCCGCCGACGACATAACACCCACACAACACGTCGACGTCCAGGCCGCTGCACAAAAATGGATTGACTCATCCATCTCCAAAACTGCCAATGTCCCCACAGACTTTGCGTACGAAGAATTTAAAGATATCTATCTGTACGCCCACGAAAAAGGCCTCAAAGGCTGCACCACATTCCGTTTCAATCCTGAAGCATTTCAGGGGGTTCTGGTAAAGGAGTCAGATCTTGAAAATACGACGTATGAATTTGCGCTTGAAGACGGCAGCACGATCACGTGCAAGGGCAATGAGGAAATCGAATACGATGGAGAGCTCCACACTGCCGCCAACCTCTACGACGCGCTTAAAGAAGGTTATTACGGCAAGTTCTAGCAGCTGAAACACCATCTGCCTGGCGGGCTGAATCAACACAGACCCGCCAGATTAAACGCTTGCCAAAGCATTGAATTTACACAAGAAAGACCCATATGACCGGTATGACTATCAAGATCGATAACAAAATCGTTGGCTACAACGTTGTGAACAAGGAAGCTCCAGCCGAGATAGAAGCACCGCCGGCTGCCGAGATCAT
>CALLLY010000150.1 GCA_938008205.1 uncultured Granulosicoccaceae bacterium | reverse complement strand
CCTGAGATTATCGACAAATCGCTGATTCAGTCGCTACAGGTAGAAGCGAAGTTGCGCGCTGCCAGTGGCGGGTCAAATCAACCCGCATTGCACAATCGCAGAGACGGCATCTTATACATCTGATCTGCAGCAAACCGGCATGTAACGCCACAAAGCATACAATTTGCGCAAAAAGGATGACAAAATAACACTATCGGGAAGGCTTACGTTGTTCCCGACCCATTGACGACTAACCAGAGGCAAATGTCATGAGTGAAGCACCCAGCGAACGTCCCAAAGTCCCTGAAGGGCAAAGTGAGCGTGTAACCACACGCCAGATGGAAGCAAATGAAAAAGGATTTGTCGGCTACGAAACCATCTGGGAGCCGTGGCAGAAAGAAGCCAAGTACGAAGTGCCAAAGAAGCCGTAGCCCGGCCCCTGCAATAGCGCTCCATGGATACCTCCCCGCTTGCGGGAGGCCAGCGTCTCAGTGTTGGAGGCTCTCGGCAGCGTTTATGCCCGGCCGGGCAGATTGACAAATACTGCTACGCGACCCCAACAATCATTCGATCTCTGAAACCCTAATATTGTTCTCCGCCTGCCCCTGAGGCACGGCCGCGAGATTCAGTCTTTCCCAATCACTGTCCAGCCGCCGCTCCAGGCTCTCGAACAGTTCACCGGAAGCGCTCAAATGCGCGTCGAGTGTTGTCGGTTTTGCGAACACCCATTCGGGTGGCTGACTGGGCTGGCTCTCGGTTACCCAGTCTGACCATAATTCCTCTTCTTCCACCAGCAATGGTTCCAGCTGATAGCCCACGGTAAAAAGTGCTACCAACGCGGTTAGCGCAGATTTCTTTACTACTGATAAATTCGTGACTAGTGAGAAAGTGATATAGCCGAATGCTGCAACAAGCAGGGTAACGACGATACTGTCAAGCGCGAGATTTAGCAGGTCGGAATTACTGTTGAACTGCACAACCTCCGTGATAGTGCTCGCGACCATGGCTATGCAAAATGCCAGACACAGCAGAACCCAGTGAGACATAAATCGCGCCTCGCCACGAAACACTTTTCCAATCAAACCCGCTACCATACTCCAGCCTGCAATAAGCAATACTAACGACACCATTCCTTCTGCTATGGCTTCCGCCGAAGCCTCTTCCCGGCCCAGAACATAGATCGAAAAAAGCAACACAAGCCCGGCGCAGAGCATAGAAAATATAAATCCCGGTACAGACGTCAATTTTTGCAGCCACTTTTGACTGGCACTGGATTTTACAGCCGGTAAGACTGGCTCATCTGCACTCACAAACTGTAACGTGGTATCACCCGCACTAATGCGAGCCCGGCTGCTCAGTTCTCTTTCGCCTTTGATATTTTTCCGGTTAACACGAGTACCGTTCACAGAACCATTATCACTAATGCGCAACGCACCACTTGAGCTCAACCATATGGTGGCATGGACCGGATCAATATATTTGTCGTCGACCACGATGTCACAATTCCAGCCACGCCCGACGGTAATGCTCTGGCTCTCGTCGATAGAGAATTTTTGAACCTGCTTTTCTCCACGGCGGTCAATGATGGCAACGTAATTCATAGTGTGCGCTCTATAAAACGTCGGTTCAGTGCCTGTATCTGATCAGGCTCTAAAGCGGACAAAGACAAGTGCGCTTCAAACACTTCATCACCGGTGTGATCCTGTACCAGCAACAATGAATCGTACAGACCCGGCAGCTTCTTAAAAGCACGTACACAAGTAATAATCCGTTGGTAACCGTGCGAGCCTGCAGACTTAACAAAATCCTTCTGGCATTCGAAATTTGTAGAATGCTTAAACGCAGAATTATTATCTGCCACCATACTCACAGACACTGATCGTGCAAACTGCGACGTGTTTAGCTTCAGCGGTTTCAGGTTTCTAAATTTGAACTTAATGTTGCCTGCACTTAAATCGTACCCTAAGTAAACATCATCCCCCGCAGCACAGGTTTTAGAAACTCTTTCTATTGTGCGCGAATCACGAGATTCATTAGTCCCGCCCCAACATTGAAAGTCCTTACGTATTTCTCCAAACAGTGGCCTGTCGGTGAAGTCTTCTGTGGCCCATTGTGAATTTAACAGATCTTCAATTCTCGGACGCTGCCACAGTTTAAGTTGAGAGGCGATTTCCGGCAGGTAGTTTTCGACAGATAACTTTCGGCCGCGCTGTAGTAATCGCGATACCTTGTTTGAAGGCACCAGAAAACTTAACTGACTGCCGGCTGTCGCGACATTCACACCGATTAATTCACCGGCGCTGTTTAGCGACGGCCCACCGCTCATCCCGGAGTTCAGACTGCCCGAAAATAAAATGCGTTGTTCATAGCTATGTTCGACCAAACCGTTTGCCGGCCCCGAAACCAGAATAATCCCCCAGTCTCCGGGGTTACCTAGTGCGTAAACCACCTCGCCTTTGTCGGGCGTACTTTGTGAGAGTTTGAAATATTCGTTGTCCGGTTGCGGGTGCTGCAGTACCGCCAGATCGCTGATGACATCAAAGTCCACCAGCTCCAGTGTTCCGAGCTTACCGTCGTGACTCATGTACTTAATTACATACTCATCCGGAGCATTAATGTAATCGGACACCACATGGTAGTTAGTGATCAGCAATCCATCGGCGGTGACCTGAAATCCCGATCCAATAGAGGATTTACTACCGGCATCGGGTGACACCACACGGATCTGAAATATGCGTTCATACTCATCCGAAAAATCGATATCTGTACCACGAGGTGCGGCGCTCAGATGTCCGGATAAGAATAGTAAACAACTGACAAGAGACAGCAGAATCGTACGAAACAACATAGGGCAGGCACATCCTTATTGGTACTACGTATTAGTCAGGCAACCGTTGTTGAAATTGTTCCCAGCGCATCTGGTTCAAATTCATTTAACCGCATGTGTATGTAACGCCCCGGTGCTGTGCAAAGTTAAGCGAATGAGGGTTACTGCGCTTGAAAACCCCGGATACCTCTCAGACATGGCTCGAACTTCAGAGAAACGGTATTAGGGCAGGATCGGGTGGCAGGATCAGGTTTGTGAGAAGTCTGTCGCATTCTTGCGCCCGATAATCACAACCTGCCAGTCAAAACCGGTGGGGAGAGACGGCCTGCACTGAAAAACGGCTGTGTTCGCCTCAACGGAAATTGAATTTCAATTGCGGTATGCTGAGCAGCCCGCGACACTGCAATCCACGGAGCTCCTTTTACACCATGTCCTGTTTGCGCACTTACTTCCACAAAACCCTTGTCTGCCTTGCGTTCGGCAGTGCGTTGTCATTTTTACCCGGGATGACACTGTCAGCCGCAGAAAGTGATGTTCTCGCCACAGTCAATGAAGAGCCAATTACCGAGGCCTATGTTGATCAACTACTGGGTGAGCTAACACAGCAATTTGCTCAACTCCCGGAATCCGAACGTAAAGCTGCAGCACTTTTCTCTGCCATTGAAATAAAGATGTTTGCACAGCTTGCGGTCGATGAAGGTGTAGACAAAAACAGTACCGATCAGCCAGAGCTTCAGCTATCCGGAGATCGGCAGCTGCACGAACGTTATATCCGCGAAAAAGTGGTGGAATCAGTGACCGAGGAAAACCTGCAAGCCCGCTACGATCGCGTGCTGAAAAACAGTGGACCTACACTGGAGTTCAAGGCCCGTCATATATTGGTGAGCTCCAGAGAGGAGGCTGAGGTAATAATACAATCACTCGATGATGGTGGAGATTTCTCTGAGCTAGCGAAACAAAAATCTATTGGGCCAAGCGGTAAAAACGGAGGTGATCTCGGTTACTTCGGCGCCGGACAAATGGTTCCGGAATTTGAAGTAGCCGCGTTTGCGCTTGAAAATGGCAGCTACACCACCGAACCGGTGGTCACTCAGTTTGGATATCATGTTATTAAAATGGAAGACAAACGACAGGCGCCTGTGCCAACTTACGATGAAGTCAAACAACAGCTTCGCCAAGTGATCATATCTGAAAATTATGCCAACCTGATTTCGCAGACAAGCGCGGACGCCGCCATTGAATTTACCGATAAAGAACTCGAAGCCGCAGTAAATCGTTTCAGAAAACAGTAAACACCGTATTATTCAGGAAGCCCGAGGCATAAGCGAGATGATAAAATACAGTCTGTCTCGCACATGCTCCGGGTTTTCTCAATGCTTGTTTTCAGGGAGTCATCAGGCAACAAGTTCCTTTAAAACATCAGCTGCAATATCAAACGATCGCAGGCGTGCGGTGTGATCATGAATCATCCCGGTAACTATTAATTCATCGGGTTGGTATTGATCTACTATCGCCGCCAGCTGCTGCGCTACGGTGGTGGCGGAGCCGGTAGCCGAGCAACTCAGCGCATGCTCTACCTGTCGCAACACGGCAGGTGCTATTTCGCTACGGACATCGTGAACCGGAAGCGGCAACTTGCCGGGGGTGCCGGTATGAAGTCGAGCAAATCCCAATAGTTGCGACGAGCGATGAAAGGCCGCTTCATCATCTGTCTCGGCGGCGCAGACTCCGGCGGCAACAATGGCATAAGGTTTCTCCAGAAAAGCGGAGGGTTTAAAACCGCTTCGATACATTGCCAGCGCCTGCTCCAGCATGTTCGGAGCAAAGTGCGATGCAAAAGCGTACGGTAACCCGAAATGTGCGGCGAGTTGAGCACCGTAAAGACTGGAACCCAGTATATAGACCGGCACCTGCGTACCTACGCCGGGTATTGCGCGAACTGCAGTGTCAGCGGAGGCGTCGCCAAAATAGCTGATTAGTTCCTGCACATCGTGCGCAAAAGTATCTTCCACAGCCGTCTTTGCTCTTCGCAATGCTCGCATGGTATGGCCGTCAGTACCGGGCGCACGCCCCAGCCCCAGATCTATGCGATCCGGATATAAAGTCGCCAGAGTACCGAACGCTTCTGCGACCATCAGTGGTGCATGGTTGGGTAACATAATGCCACCAGCACCCACTCTCATCCGGTGGGTGGCGCCGGCCACGTGCCCAATAACTACCGCGGTGGCTGCACTGGCAATGCCCGGCATGTTGTGATGCTCAGCCAGCCAATAGCGGTAATAACCTGCCTGTTCAGCGGACTGTGCCAGTTCGACGGTATTGCGTAAGGCGTCAGCAGCAGTGTGACCTTCCGCTATAGGCGAAAGATCTAACAGTGAATAGCGTTGCATCTTGTTCTCGTGGAATCGACTTTGTAACGAAGTGGGTAAAAAGAATGGTGATCTTTACGCGTCCTTTACCTTGCCACCTGTGCTGTTACCCGATTTTAAGCTTCTGACTGGTTTTATATCGATTTACCAGATAATCGAACAATTTATCGAGGCCTACTCCGGTTCGAATTTCAAACAGCTCATAGTGAAAACGCCGTGCACTCAACCCGTGATTACGCAAACCGTCCCAAAGAGCGTCTCTCAGCGTCGCCGGACCACAGTAAAGTAAGTGTTTTCCTTTGAAGCCCCCGACTTTGTCAGTAATCACTTTAGCATCCAGACGCCCTTCACTTGAGGTTTCTCGCACGATGAGGTCGAAATTCGGATTACCGGCTGCAACGGCTTCCAGTTCCTCCAGGTGTGCCGCTTTGCTCCGCTCTTTTACCGAATAAAAAAGCGTGACTGGCCCGTCGTCCGGTTTCAGGCTCTGAGCCATGGCAGCAAACGGCGTAATACCAATACCTGCTGCAACCCAGGTCTGCGCACCACGCGCCAAAGCAAAATCTCCAAAAGGCCCTTCTACCCGTGCATTGGCTCCGACTTCCAGACGACTCATCAAGCGGATAGTGTAATCGCCAAGCGGGCCGATGCTCATGCGTATGCGGCCGTCATCTGCAGGTGCTGAACTAAGTGTAAACGGGTGTGGTTCTCCCATGCCGAGATCCGCAAAGCTGATAAAAGCGAATTGACCGGCTCGGTGTCTCAGCGGTTTGCCCTGTGGTGCCAGAGTAACAGCCAGTGCGTCGCCCTGTTTATCCAGCTGTTCAACGGTATAACGTCGGCTGGGGCGAAACCGCCGCGGTGCCGAGGTATAGGCATAAGCTATCAACCCGAGCAGGCACACAAGTCCCATATACAAACCCAGCGGATGCGCGTTGCTGAATGGTCTTTCTATAAATAGATAATGAAATGCCGACAGCACGAAGAACACACCGATAAAACGATGCGTCCACTTCCACAGATGATAAGGAATAAAGGTAGCTACAGTGATCAGCACCAGAATTAACATACCATTGAGCCCGACTTCACCAGCGGTTTCCGCAATCTCGCCCAGCGCGGTACGTCGAGGGCCGCCTTCAATATCTGCATCTATTGTATCGTGCAGAAAGGTTGCAGCCAGCGCCCATAAGCCCATCCATTTGTGCAGTCGGTAAGACTGATCCAGTGGCCCGAACACTCGTTCAACGCCAGCCCACCGCGTGGCTATAAGTTGCGAAAGTGCCATCGCAATCAGCGCTGTCATACCCAGGTACTGACTGAACAGCGCAATGATATTGCCACTATTTGCCATGCCCGGTAGCCACAGCCAGGGTAATATCATCGCTATCGCAAGCAGTAACAACCCTGTTTTTCTGAATCCCATGGTACCGGCCTTTTGTTCAATCTTTCTTTAGTGCTGAATTATGAGACTGATCTATCCACGAAACAATACATACATAAATGCGGTGTGTACCCTGAGCTCACGGTAACGGGAGTGCAAACATTACAACATCACCCGACATCCCGTCTGCGCTGCTTCATAAACAGCCAATGTTGCCCGTAGTGTATCTGTCGCATCCTGTGCATCTATACGCGGAGCTGTTGTGCCTTTTATCACCGCAGCAAAATGATTGAGCTGATTGATATAAGCATCCTGCAGTTCACCACCAAGCGAAGTTGCTGCAATGGGTGTATTCCAGTTACCTCCGGGCTTTTCAGATTTCCATGCTTTGAGATTTGGAAACTCAAGCGATCCTTTGGTGCCGATAAAACTGATTACATTCTGAGCGGACTTCGGCATGGCGGCATTTTCACCGGTAGCCTGTTCCCAACTCCATGGGGAATGGCCCTGGTCAGATAACATGAATGTTCCCAGGGCGTTATTTTTAAACCGCATGATCAGTGCTGCAGCATCCTCTTTTTCATACCCTAATACTGCATTTGAGGTTTCTGCACTGATGCTATGAATATCTCCAGCAATGTAGCGCAACAGATCCATCTCATGAATCAGGTTAGTCAATATGGGCCCGGCCTGCCACTTCTTGCGCCAGTCAGCGGCATAATACTCAGGAGGCTTGCGCACATTCCATTGACCACAGACAGAAACCAGTTGACCCAGTTCGCCTCCCTGCACCATTTCTCTGGCTTTATTGACAAGATCGTAGTAGCGGCGATGGTGCCCGACAAGCACATGTTTACCTGTCCTGTCTGATACCTCAACCGCGTGCCGACATTCTGCAAGCGTTGCCATGATAGGTTTTTCAACAAGCACATGAGCACCACCCTCCAATGCGGTCAGTGTCGGTTCGCTATGATGTTCGGTAGGCGTGGCAACAATGACTCCGTCAGGCCGGATCGTGTCGAGCATTTGTGCGGTGGATTCGAACAGCGGTACGTCGTATTCCTGTGCAGTTTCTTGCGCTTGCGGGAACGGATCGGCAATAGCTACAAGATTGATATTTTCAATGCTCTGCAGTGCTTTCAGATGTCGTTTACCTATAACGCCTGCACCGGTCAGGGCGATATTTACACTAGTCAATATTGTGCTCCGGGCGTTTACGCCACTTATCACTTTCTAACGCTAATATGACCGTTAATTGCGGTATGATTAAGGACCCTGCCAACCACTGGATTGCAAATGATTGATCTCTACACATGGACCACACCAAACGGCCGAAAAGTGTCGATTTTACTCGAAGAACTGGGGGTTGAATACAACGTCCATTCAATAAATATCACCAAAGACGAGCAGTTTGCCCCGGAGTTTCTGGCGATTGCACCTAACAACCGGATTCCCGCTATTGTCGATCAAGAAACCAACGTTTCCATGATGGAGTCGGGCGCGATCATGCAGTACCTGGCGGAAAAAACCGGTCGTTTTCTGTCAGAAGATCCAGCGGCACGCTGGAAAACGCTTGAATGGTTACATTGGCAAATGGGCGGGCTTGGACCCATGGCAGGACAAACCCATCACTTTGTCAAGTTTAATCCAGGCACCTCAGAATACGCCGAGCAACGGTATCAAAACGAAACTAAAAGACTTTACGGCGTACTGGAAAAGCAACTGGAAGGGAAAGACTATATTGCCGGTGAGTATTCCATTGCAGACATAGCTTGCTGGCCGTGGGTATCACGCTTTGAATGGCAGGGAATTGATTTAGCGGAATATACCAACGTCAGTGAATGGTACAAAAAAATCGCACAACGACCCGCTGTGCAGAAGGGCTACCACATCCCTAAATTTACCGCTGACATCCCTATGCCGTAGTACATTGTTTGTCTGTACGGGTGCGCTCAGCGCGCATCCATCCCGCTATCCATCGCCACTACCCACACCACTGGGCTAACCCCGGGCTATTCTATTGTCCTTTAACCACCTTTGTGATACTTGGCATCCACTGCGTTAATAGCTTGTACGTTTCCTGCGGAACGGCCTTGCTCGTCAAAGGTCTGGTTCAAAAATGCATCGGCAATAGTTTTGGCCAGTTCCGGTCCAATGACTCGAGCTCCCATCGTGATAATTTGCGCATTATTAGATAAGGCGGCACGCTCTGCAGAGTAAGTGTCGTGACAAAGTGCGGCGCGAATTCCGGGAACCTTATTTGCCGCAATACTGACACCCAGCCCGGTACCACAAACTAATATTGCACGATCATATTTACCATTAACCACATCGCTGGCAACACGATCAGACAGATTGGCATAGAAGTCGTCCGGGCCCTGATCAGTTCTTGAAACTTCTTCTACCTGATGCGACGTGCTTAAATATTCAGCCAACACGCTGGCAAGGCCTTCTCCGGCACTATCACCGGCAACTGCAATTTTCATTTTTCCTCCTCTGACTGATTGTATTTTTCAATCCGTCACCAATATCTTTTAAACAACGATACCATCATAATCTACATGAATCTAAGAGAGAATAATGAATCATGAATAGTGCTGTCTTTCTGCATGGTGCACGCGATCTACGCATATCGACTTATCAGCCACCAGCACCCGGGCCCAATGAAGTTATGCTTGATGTCGCCGCTGTGGGCGTATGCGGCAGTGACCTGCACTACTACAAAGACGGTGGTATTGGTGGCGCTACTATAAACACGCCGTTCATACCCGGCCATGAGTTTTCCGGGTGGTTGAAAGAAGACATACCACAACTGGATCTGCAATCAGGTGAACTGGTAGCGGTCGATCCCGCGACGCATTGCGCCCAGTGTGAGTGGTGTAAAAAAGGTTATTACAACCTTTGTCCCAACGTAAAATTTCTTGGTGCCCCACCCTATCAGGGTGCACTCACACAGCAGCTGCCGGTGCCACTGACCGGGCTGGTTAAGTTGCCCGGGGATATCACTGCGTCGCAGGCAGCCATGCTGGAACCACTGGGCGTTTGTGTACATGCCATGGATCTGGCCAGAGTACGCGTGCAGGAGTCGGTTGCGGTGCTTGGTTGCGGCGGCATTGGCCTGGGCATTATTCAGCTGCTGGCCAATAGTAGTTGCGGTTCAATACTTGGTGTTGATCCGCAACCACACAAAGTCGACAAAGCCATTGAGGCTGGAGCCACATCTGCTGGTACAGACCTTACCGTGATCAATGAATATACCTCCAATCGCGGATGTGATCTGGTCATCGAAGCGACAAACTCACCAGACGGCTTTGCGCATGCTGTACGTGCCGCGGCGATTGGCGGGCGGATTATTCTTGTGGGCATACCGGACGGGGATATTTACTCGGACATTGCAGCGAGTGAGGCACGCAGACGGGGTCTGGACATTCGCTTTTCACGCAGAATGGGAGATGTATACCCGCGTGCGATTGAGCTGGTGAAAACGCAACAGGTTGATGTGGATGCTATTGTCAGTCACCACCTGCCATTGGACGGAACGGGGCATGCTTTTGAATGGCAGGCTAATAATAAGTCGGGGCTAATTAAGTCTATGGTTTATCCGGGAACTGTACCGGCGGCGGTTCAACTGAACTCATTCTAGATTTTGACTCCGATTGGTGTGTTGGCATTGAATACAAGTCAAGAGGACAACTCTCCCTTGTGCTGAGACGCTTACCCTGAGACGCTTACCCTGGCAACGAGATGGAATCAATTGCTGCTTGTGCAACGTCCGCAAACGAGGTGGGACAGTCGAGCCCTATTCCATTGCCAGATCTATCAGAAAACCCGACGAAAACAAACAAATACACAAGCTTATACAACCCACCCCGAAGCAGGTGTTGTAAAACTTAACACTCTGGCTCGGCACAACAGAAAACCCGACGCGTCAGCGAGGCAACCCCGAATCAATAATCGCATCACCAGCCCCAAAATTACCGTTACTCCTTTTCCTTCTGACCATAGCCTTTAAATTTCTCCAGCACCCGATTCATTTCATCATCCGGCAATACCACCATGTTGCCGAATAACTTGGCGTGGTAGTACTGTTTGGATAATGTTTCCAGTTCCACGGCTGCCCACATCGCATTGTCAAGGCTGTGTCCACCGGCAATCATGCCGTGATTTGCTAACAAACAGGCACTGCGATCAGTCATTGCTGCCTGTATGTTTTCGGAAAGCTCCGGAGTGCCGAAAGTAGCGTAATCAGCGCAACGTACCGTATTTCCACCGAACGCCGCTATCATGTAATGGCAGGCTGGTATGTCTTCACGTGCAATAGACAAAACTGTGGCAAAAGTTGAGTGGGTATGCACAACGGCATCGAGGTTATCATTTGCCTGCAGGATTGCGCGGTGAAAATGCCACTCTGACGAAGGTTTAAAAGGGCCATCCCACTCATATTTATTGTTTTCGAGTGACAACCGTGCAAGGTCTTTTGGCGCCAGCTGCTCGTAAGGTATACCACTTGGCGTTATCAGCATCGCATCGTCGTACCGGACGCTGATGTTGCCGGATGTCCCTTGATTGAGCCCCGAACGGTTCATCTCAATGCAGTGATCAATAATCTGTTGCCGCACGCTGTTTTCGTTCATCGTACCTTTAATACCTTTAAATTAAGAGCTTTTTCTATTTTGAAGATAACAACGCCTTCGCAGTAGCAACGTCGACAACAATATCGGTAACAAGCTTCTGATCCAGAATCGCCTTCAGTGCTTTCACCTTACTGTTACCGCCGGAAACCATCACCCGCCGTGGTATACGTTTGAAAACGTCTCCCGATATACCAATAACCTGACGGTTCACCGGGTGGTTAACCAGTTGTGCGTTTTTATCGATAAAATAACCGAGAAAGTTACCAATAGCGCCTTTTGCCAACACGCTTTTGTATTCTTTGTCGTTCACCATCTGCGCTTCGCGAATCGTCGAGCTATCCACCCCACCAATACTAACGATAGCAATATCCGCATTGAGCGCTCTTTGGTGAATATCCTGAAACATCGGTTGCGTCATCAGAAGTTCGCGGGTTTGTTCAGAGTCACAAACTATCGGCGCAGGCAAATATAAACACTCTGCATCCAGCTTTGCAGCCAATGCCGTAGTTGCTTCAAAGCGGGCAATACTGGAGCGACGTGTTAACGAACCAAGCAATGAAACCACTGAGACATTATTTAGCGGGTATTGTTTGAACTGCGCCACCAGTTCTTTAAGCGTGATCCCCCAACCCAGGCCGATGGTCATGTTGTTATGCAGCAAGGGCAATATCGCGGGGCCGGCTGCCGCACCGATTTGACTGGCAAGCTGGTACTCATCGGCAGCATGGCTCAGGCAAACCTCAGCCGACTGCAATGACCAGCGTGTTGCCATTTGTTCGGCGAGTTCAATGTTCTCCAGTAACGGAGAATTGATCTGCACTGACACCAGACCGCGCTTGCGAGCCTCAGTCAGAAGCTTGATAACGCGTGCTCTGCCGATGCCAAGTTCGGTCGCGATTTGTTGCTGAGTCATGCCCAGGTTGTAGTAACAGTGGGCTATTCGTACAGCGAGTTGTTCAGGCCAGGCAGTGGTCACATTGTCTACCGGAGGAAAATTCAAACCGGCGGTTGTGTACAGGCTTTCATATGAAGACAACCAATTGTATTTATAAAACAGTCAATTAGCGCTATTTC
>CALLLY010000149.1 GCA_938008205.1 uncultured Granulosicoccaceae bacterium | reverse complement strand
AGCGATAACTTTATATAGGCGCCGCTTGTCTGGGCGCCAGCCGTACCTGCAACCAAGATAAAAAGCAGAACAAATATTCGCATTACCACGGGCTGCCTCCCTGCGGTGCGGATTCTCCGGATTGTCTGCGTCGGGCGATTTCAAGCTCGATTTTCTTTTGTAAATATTTCAGCGGGTCATTTTGAATTTGATTAAGCCATTGCTCGTTGGCTTGATCTGCTTCTAGCCTTGATCGCTGGCTTGCTGCGCGGGCATCGAGTGCAATGTCTTTGCCCTGCGCACCGGTTGATGCGTATTGCTCAGATTTAGATTCGGTTTCACTGCCTTGTGTTGCTCCACCTTCGGGTGAACCGTTGTCTCTCAGTGTATCGTCGCTGCCGGCTGCACCGCTATCACCGGCGGCTACTGATTCCGGGTTTGGTGCATTGCTATCGGTTGCTCCTTCACGATCACTGCCACTGTCTTTTTTTTCGTTTGACTCTTCTCCCTTTTCATCGCTGCTGCCTCCGGGTTGTTCATTGCCGTCACTTTCAATTCTATCCAGCTCCTTACCGCGACGTTGCAGCTCTGATTGTCCGCGCCCGTCCTGATCAGCTGCCAACAGCTTTCGCATTAATTCCGCGTTAAACAAGGCATCGTCAAAATCCGGTTGCTTTGCCGTTGCCATTTGATAGGCCTCAAGTGCCAGCTCGTAGTAGCCCAGTTCTACATAGGTGTTGCCCAGGTTGTGAAACGAGGCGGCATCATCCGCTCTCATAAAAGCCTCTGCAGCACGCCACCATTGTGATGATTTGTATAACGCAACACCTTTCCAGGCCGGGTTGGTATAGATCTCGGCAGCTTCCGCATAACGCTTTTGATTGTACAGTTTTTGTGCAATCAGATTATCGTCAGCTGTGGCAGACTGCCCAACATAAATCAAAAGTGATATAGCAAGTGCGATTCTTTTCATTGCTGTTGCCGGTAAAAGAGCAACAACACCAGTGGTAGCGCGAGCAACAATATCCAGTGCGATAAGTTTTGTAATCGCACAGTTTGCAATCCAGTCTGGGTCAGGAGCTGAGAGTCTGTTGTTAGCTTGCCGAGTGACAGGCTGCTCAGGTCGAGCTGTCCAAGTTTATTAGCGACAACAAGCTTGCCGCCACCAGCGTCAGCAAGTTTTGCAGCAGATTCACGATCGAACGGGGCCGAGCTTGACGTATTGCTGCTGCCAAACAGCACTATATCTGTGCGGTGGCCGGACTGTTGGAGTCGCGTAACTGCGGCTTGGGATCGATTGTTCATGCCGCCACTGTCGCTAAGGATCATCACCCTTGAATTAATCAATTGGTTTGACTCGGTGATGGATAACACCAAAGATAGCGCACGTGTCAGGTTAGATCCGTCTACCGGGATCAGTCCATAGTCCAGTAGTGCTACATGTGATGTGAAACTGTGGGTATCGAAAGAGGGCGGGGTGACTAAAAATGCGTCACCGGCATAGATAATCAGGGCGATTGAATTAGCGCTGACTTTCGAAGCAATCGCAAGAGCGGTATCACGCATCGCTGCCAGCCGGTTGGGAGCAATGTCATTAAGGGTCATTGAACGCGATACATCGGCAACCACAAACCATGCTTCACTGTGTCGTGAAGAGTCGTTTACTGATTTGGGAATTGAAGGACCGCTAAGTGCGAAGCACGCAAGTGCAGCCACCAGCAAGGCCGGATTGCGATATCGATTGTTGCTGGATGGGCCGCTAAAGTATCTTAGTAACGCGGGTGAAAGTACCCGCGACCAATCATCATTTGAGTCATTGTTATGCCACAACAAATAAACCAGCACGAAAGCCAGCGCTGGTAATAAAAACCAGGGCTGCTGCAATATCATCGCCTGCGCGCCTTGGTGATGAGAAACACAATCATTGCCATCAGCAATGCAACAACAAACAGGTTGCGGTAATCCTTCTTTACAATGACTGGCGGGGTGATTTCTTCGGTGGACTCAAGCTGATCCAGTACGTTGTAAATTTGTTTTAGCTCGGCAGCTGTTCGTGCACGAAAAAATCGTCCACCGGAAGAATCTGCGATTGCCTTAAGGGTGGTTTCATCAAGATCGGCGGAGGACGACAAATACAACTGACCCGCACTGATGTTGTCATCGCTGCCTAAACCGATAGTGTGAACCCTGATATCGAGTTCGGCAGCAAGCCTTGCTGCGTCTTCCGGTTCGGCAGACCCGGCCAGGTTGGTACCATCTGACAACAGAATGATAGCCTTTTCAGAGGCACTATCGTTGCGTAATACTTGAATAGCCAGCCCCAGTGCATCGCCAATTGCGGTTGATTTTCCGGCCATGCCTATACCGCTGCTTTGCAACACATCATTCACTGATTTCACATCGAAACTCAGTGCAGAACCGATAAACGCCTCATCGCCAAACAGCACCAAACCGAGTCGATCTCCGGATCGAGCGGCAATAAACTGTCCGGCAATCGCTTTAACGACAGTGAGCCGGTCCACCGCGTGATCATTCATGGTGAAGTCTGACTTCGACATACTTTCGGAAAGATCTGCAGCCAATACCATTGCTCTGCCACTGGCAGGTTGAAGTGCAATGCTCTCCGGGCGGAACGGTTGAGCGATGGCGCAAAGCAAAAAGAACCAGCAAAGCCAAAGTAAACACAATTGCAGGAATTCGATAAACTTCTGTACCGATCGCTGTGAGTGAACAGTGTCCAGAGTTTGTTGCAATTTTGG
>CALLLY010000148.1 GCA_938008205.1 uncultured Granulosicoccaceae bacterium | reverse complement strand
AGCTTCCAGTTTCCGGCGACGATAGGCAAGCGCATGCGATTGGTTCTCTGCCACGAGTGTGGCTTATCTGTACGGCGTGGCAACACGCCCAAAAGCGCGCAAGACTACCTTGCGCACTGCCAAAATGCAATCAGTCAGATTGCATAAGTCTATGATTGGCTAGTGTAGTCGCTTGCCTGCGGGTGTGACGTTACCGTATCCGCGATATTAACCGAGCACGCGACCCACGGTTTCAGCAACACGATGGCAGATTTTCTCTACATCGTTAGCCACACGGCCCTCAACCATAACCCGAACCACCGGCTCAGTACCGGAAGGTCGCAACAGCACACGTCCAGAATCCCCAAGCTCTCGCTCGGCTTCGGCAATGACTTTTTCTACTTCAGGATTATCGTTGAGCGCTTCACGGTGACTCAATGGCACGTTGACCAACACCTGCGGGTAACGCGTCATACCGGCACGCAGCGCCGACAGTGACTCACCAGACTGCTGCACATACGCCAGCACCTGCAGCGCCGCTACCAGGCCGTCACCGGTGGTGGTTCGGTCAAGACAGATAATATGACCGGACGATTCACCACCCAGACACCAGTCACGCTTGCGCAGCTCTTCAAGCACATAGCGATCCCCTACTTTTGCGCGCACAAAATCAACGCCCAGTTCGCGCAATCCATGCTCAAGCCCCAGATTGCTCATCAGTGTGCCAGACACACCGGGCACCTTTTCACCGGCATCCAGTCGTGCTTTAACCAACACATAGAGCAACTCATCACCATCGACAATCTCGCCCCGGTGATCAACCATAATCAAACGATCAGCATCGCCATCCAGCGCCACACCCACATCGGCACGCTCCATCAATACATGGGCACGCAACAGATCAGGCGATGTGGCACCGCAGTCGCGATTAATGTTCAGACCATCGGGCTCAGCGCCAATAGCGACCACATCGGCTCCCAGCTCTTCAAACACGCCTTTGGCAATGTGGTAGGCAGCACCGTTGGCAGAATCGACAACGATTTTCATTGCATTGAGACGCAAACCATTTGGAAAGGTACTTTTACAAAATTCGATATAGCGGCCCGGCGCATCGTTGATACGAGTGGCACGCCCTAACTCCGCCGAATCAACGGTTTCCATCTCCTGACCCATCATTTCCTCGATGGCCTCTTCAATTTCGTCCGGCAGTTTGGTGCCCTGAGCAGAGAAGAACTTCACGCCGTTGTCATAGTAGGGATTGTGAGAAGCACTGATCACAACACCTGCGGCGGCGCGGAATGTACGTGTTAAATAAGCGACCGCGGGCGTTGGCATCGGACCCAGCAAACGAACGTTAATCCCGGCCGACGACAATCCGGCTTCCAGGGCCGATTCAAAAAGGTACCCGGATACGCGAGTGTCTTTACCAATAATAACATCGCGATTTCCCTGCCCTGCCAGCACTTTGCCCGCTGCCCACCCCAACTTCATGACGGTGGCTGCAGTCATTGGTTCGGTACCAACGTGTCCGCGCATACCATCGGTTCCAAAGTACTTTCTGGCCATCTGAATTGAACTCCGCGATTGTGTTTATTTTAGGGTCGGATAGGTGCTGGCCCGATATCCGGACAGCATGGATTCCGCTACCCTCGCAAAATCTGTGCAATAGAAAGATAGCAGGCTGCCACAACAAATTTCGTAAACAGATATTTCGCGCGGCTGCACAAATGAAAACAGCGAGCAAAGGCTCGCTGTTCAGGGATGACTTTGTGGCGCTGCTAGTTCGCCGGGTCAGGATCTATCACCGGACTGTCCGGCGTATCTGCCCCGTCACTGTCAGTGTCGGTGACGTTTGCACCAAGACCGCTCACCGGATTTCCGCCACCGCTGTCACCATCATCAGTCCAGCCGGACGGTGGATCAGGCTCGCGACCTTCCATGATTGCGTTAATCTGGCCGACATCAATCGTTTCATATTTCATCAATGCGTCAGCCATTAAGTGCAGCGTGCTGAGATGCGTTTTCAGAATATCTTCTGCACGCTGGTAGTTGCGATCGATGATCGCTCTGACTTCAGAGTCGATAGACTCTTTGGTAGAGCTTGAAATCTGTTTCGGCTGGCTGGTACTGCGGCCAAGAAAGACTTCACCTTCCTCTTCACTGTAGGCAAGCGGCCCCATCAAGTCCGATAAACCCCACTTGGTGACCATATTGCGCGCCAGCTCAGTAGCCCGCTCAATATCGCTGGAAGCGCCGGTGGTGACTTTCTCTGCACCGAATATGATTTCTTCAGCAACGCGTCCGCCGTACAAACTGGAAATCTGGCTCTCAAGCCCGAGCTTGCTCAGACTGTAGCGATCCTGCTCGGGCAGAAACATGGTCACGCCCAGCGCACGCCCACGCGGAATGATGGTTACCTTGTAAACCGGGTCGTGATCAGGCACCAGGCGGCCGACAATCGCGTGCCCTGCCTCGTGGTAGGCAGTGAGCTTTTTCTCGTCTTCACTCATCACCATGGATCTTCGCTCAGCGCCCATCATGATTTTGTCTTTAGCGCGCTCAAACTCGCCCATCTCAACGAGCTTTTTGTCAGAGCGCGCTGCAAATAAGGCCGCTTCGTTCACCAGATTAGCGAGATCCGCACCGGAGAAACCGGGAGTACCGCGTGCCAGTAAATCGGGACGAACGTTATCTGCAACGGGCACCTTGTTCATATGGACCCGAAGGATCTGTTCACGACCACGAACATCCGGCAGTGGCACAACCACCTGGCGATCAAAACGACCAGGCCGCAATAGCGCCGGATCGAGCACGTCAGGGCGGTTGGTAGCGGCAATCACAATCACACCTTCGTTGCCTTCAAAACCGTCCATCTCCACCAGCAACTGGTTAAGAGTTTGCTCACGCTCGTCGTGACCACCGCCAAGACCGGCACCACGGTGCCGCCCAACGGCATCAATTTCATCGATAAAGATTATGCAGGGCGCGTGCTTTTTCGCCTGATCGAACATATCTCGAACACGCGAAGCACCTACGCCGACAAACATTTCGACAAAGTCAGAGCCCGAAATGGTGAAAAACGGTACTTTCGCCTCACCGGCAATGGCTTTCGCCAGCAGCGTTTTACCGGTACCCGGTGAACCGACCAGCAGCACACCGCGAGGAATCTTGCCACCCAGCTTCTGGAACTTACCCGGATCCCGAAGGAATTCGACCAGCTCTTCGACCTCGTCTTTTGCCTCTTCCACACCGGCAACATCAGCAAAGGTGACCTTGACCTGATCTTCACCCAGCAGACGAGCTTTACTCTTACCGAAAGACATAGCGCCACGGCCACCGCCGCCGCCCTGCATCTGGCGCATGAAATAGATCCATATACCTATAAACAACAGGAATGGAAATGTATTCAGCAATAACTGTAAAAGGAAATTGGGATTCTCAGGCGGTTCAGCTTTGATCGCAACGCCGGCGTCCAGCAGATCACCGATCAATGATCGATTATCTGTTTCCGGGCTGTATGTGCTGTAAATACCGGATGAGCCACTGCCGGTAATCTCGCGACCGGAGATATTGGCCGTCTGAACTTTGCCCGACTTAACTTGCTGAATGAACTCAGAGTAAGTGATTTCATTGCCAATCTGCGCCTGACCCCCGAGGTTGTTGAATACCGCCACTAGAATGACAGCGATCACCACCCACAAAAGCACGTTTTTTAACAGGTCATTCAAACCGAAATAGCCTCTTGTTGTCTCTTTGCCAGCATTTCAAAGCCGGTCCTTACAGAGTATAAACCAATTATCACTGCAGCCTGCCCTGCGCCAACAAATAAACCTCTCGGCTTCTGGCACGCGATGCAGCAGGTTTTCGGCTCTTAACCGTTTTAAATTGTCCGCGCATGCTCCGTGTCAGCTCTTCGAAACCAGACCCCTGGAAGGTTTTAGTTAACAAAGCGCCTCCGGGAGCCAGAAATTCATTACACATATCCAATGCCAATTCGGCGAGGTAGATCGAGCGCGGCTGATCCACCACTGGCTGCCCGGTAAAATTGGGGGCCATATCAGACAATACAAGGTCTGCCAACCGTCCATCGAGCAATCGCCGGATCTCAACCAGCGCTTCATCTTCGGTAAAGTCGGCCTGAACGATAGTGGCACCTGCGATAGTTTCCATTGGCAGAATATCTACCGCAAGCAGAAAACCTTTCGATGAAAGCTTACTGACAACAAATTGACTCCAGCCTCCGGGCGCAGCACCCAGCTCAATCACACAGGAGTTCGGTTTGATGAGTCTATCGCGCTCGTCAATCTCGGCCAGTTTGTAAACCGCCCGTGAGCGCCATTTCTGCTGCCGCGACTTAATCACAAAATCGTCGCTATGGTGCTCTTTAAGCCAGCGACTGCTGCTTTTGCTGCGACTCATGACCTTGTTCCGTGTACACTCGCGCTGGCTTTCTCCACCACACAGACCCAATGATCCCCAACAAGAAACAACTGCGCCATCTTCAATCGCTTTGTCATGCGCTACAACCCGTGGTTCGGATCGGCCAGAAAGGCGTTACCGAAGCGGTGTTGGCAGAGCTCGATATTGCGTTGAATCATCATGAGCTAATCAAGATAAAAGTGGGATACGGGGATCGCTCGGAAAGAAAGGCCATTATCGCCAAAATCGCCGAAGATCACGAAGCAAACATCATTCAGCAGGTTGGACAGGTTGCGGTGCTGTTTAAGCGCAACCATATCAAGCCGGTCATTCTGTTCCCGAAAAAATAGCTGCCACTATTACTTACGGCCCGCAGGCCCCTGTGGTTTAGCGCAGGCCGGTATACTGCCGCAGCGTCCGATCAGATATAACTCACCTTAACCACTTCGTATTCGCGCAAACCGCCCGGAGCGTCGAACGAGATATCGTCCCCTTCCGTTTTACCAATCATGGCGCGAGCCAGTGGTGAGCTGAAACTGATCAGCCCTTTTTTAATATCGGCCTCGTCGTCTCCGACAATCTGATAAGTCACACTGTCGTCGGTGTCGAGATCGGTCAGTTCAACCGTAGCACCGAATATGATTTTGCCATCCGGCTTCATCTGTGTGATGTCGATGATCTGAGCGTGCGACAGCTTACCCTCGATATCTTTAATTCGCCCTTCAATAAAGCTCTGCTGCTCGCGAGCCGCGTGATACTCGGCGTTTTCTTTTAAATCACCGTGTTCACGTGCTTCTGCAATGGCCTGTATTACGCGTGGACGCTGATTGGACTTAAGATCATTCAGCTCTTCTCGCAGCATTTCGGCACCGCCGGCTGTTAATGGCACCTTGCTCATTTTGCTTCCTCGTGTATTTCACTCAAACTATAAACGCCTGCACCTGCCGGTGTTTTATGGGTCATCGAACTGACAACCGCACCCATCGCCTCGGCGGCTGCCATGGTCGTTGCGTATGCCATCCGATGATTCAATGCTTCGCGTCGGATCAAAAAGGAATCGGCAGCGGCCTGTCTTCCTTCGGTGGTATTCACAATCAATGTCAGTTCGTCATTTTTAATCATATCAACCACATGCGGGCGTCCCTGCGCGACTTTATTGATTATTTCACAGGGCACACCGGCGGATGCTATCGCAGACTGTGTGCCAGTGGTAGCCACGACTTCAAAGCCGCCCTGGTGAAACACTTCCGCAAGCTTAACCGCTGCAGGTTTGTCGGCATCGCGCACACTCATCAGCACTTTGCCACCGGTTGGCAATGGCATGCCTGCCGCCAGCGAACTTTTGCTGAACGCTTCGGCAAAGGTGCGTCCGCTACCCATCACCTCACCGGTGGATTTCATTTCAGGCCCAAGCAGCGGATCCACACCGGGAAATTTATTGAACGGAAACACCGACTCTTTGACCGCGTAGAACGCAGAATGACGAGCGGCATCATAACCCTGCTCTTTTAAAGAACGCCCACTCATACACCGCGCCGCAATCGCGGCCAGCGGCACACCGGTCGCCTT
>CALLLY010000147.1 GCA_938008205.1 uncultured Granulosicoccaceae bacterium | reverse complement strand
ACTCATCGCAAGCACGTTGGGCACACGCTGCAGATCGGACAATCCGTCGCGAACCTGTCGTTTTGCTGGAGCATTGTAAAAAGCCCCCATAATAAGATCGGCGCACAGCATCGCCAGCACTACCCCGAGTGCCAGCAACAGGAATGATCGCCACGATTGGTTGTTACTCAATGATGTTATGCCTGATTGTGTTCAATTGGGGGTAGAAATGTGCAGCCGTTCGCATAACACCTGAACGGCCGGACTACAGCTGGTGCGAAGTATAACGTGCCGGTGCGACGCGGTTGGGAACTGATACCGACTTCGGACTATTGTCCCAATTTCACTCGACGGCTAATTTTCCGGCAGTCGAAGATTTTGCTCGGAAACATTGTCGATTGGTGTTACCCATTGATACCAAAGTAGCCCGAGATACTCATGTAAAACACTGTGAGAAAGCGCTAATGACTTACTATCCGGCAGCCAGTAGCGCCAAACCGACAGAGGATAACCAGTACTGAGCGCTGTCGGGGCAGGCAACACATCAAACCCGGCAAGCTGAAACAATCGGTGAGCGCGTTGCATATGATAAGAATGCGTAACAATGATGACATTTCTGATACCAATTGGCAGCAAAATCTCTGCACTGAACAACGCATTCTGCCAGGTCGTCGCACTACGCTGTTCCAGCCAGCGTGCGCTCATTCCATAGATCTCCAGCGCATCATTGAGAACCTGAGAATGAACATCCTGTTGGCGATTCATGGGGCCGCCGGTCAACAACAGCGGCAATCCGGTTAGTCGGTGCAGATAAGCCGCATAGTGCAGGCGGGTAAGCCCGTCAGCAGTTGGTGTTGCACGATCCCCATACTCTGCTGCCCTATCGTAGTGCGCAGAGCCCAGTACAATAATAGCCTGCGGGGTTGGTGTTGGCAGATTGCTGACATCCAGCGCCGGATACTTTTCAATAGATTGATGTAGCAGTGACGAGAAGATCGGTGTAGATAACAACCACAAACTGATCAGACCAGTACCAGTGATTATCATTCCCGGTCGTCTGGCAAAGCGCAATACCAGCAACCCTGCAAAAACAATAACGATGTTCAACGCAGGAGGTACCAGAAATGTGGATACCAGCGTTCTTAACAACACAACAGCAACACCACAATCAGCACTGCGTTAAGACAATCAAACGTCAACCAGTGCCGCACCGGATGCCAGGGATGCAAGCTTTGCATAAGCAATATCCGGATCAACAGAGCCGAAGCCTGCAAAGGTACCAAACCCGCAGTCAGTTCCGCCTATCACTCGCTCAGCGCCAACAATATCAACAAATTTTTGCAGGCGTTGCGCCACCAGCGCTTCGTGCTCGACAAAATTGGTGGTGGTATCGAGCACTCCGGGTACCAGTACAACATCCTGAGGTATTGAATTCTTATGCGCTTCGAATACTGACCACTCATGTGCGTGCCGCGGATTGGAAGTTTCAAACAGCAGGTAGCGGGCTTTGGTCTGCAGCAACGTGGGTAACATTTTTTCCATAGAAATATCACAGGTGTGCGGACCTTCGTAGTTACCCCAGCAGATGTGCACGCGCACCCGCTCCATTGGTACGTTTGCCAAAGCATGGTTCAGCGCTTCAATGTGAGACTGCGCTATCTTTAAAAATTCATCATCGGAAAGATCGGTAAATAACATGTGTCGCGACAGCGCGAGGTCCGGGCAGTCCAGCTGCAGATCGAGGCCACTGGCGATAATCGTTTCATATTCTTCTTTCATCGCATCAGCCAGTGCTTCGAGGTAATTCTCTCTGCTGCTATAATGACTGTTCTGCAAAAACAGTGAAATCACGCCGGGAGATGCCGCGTTCATAAAGCCACGTTCTATACCGTGATTTTTCATCGCAGCTTTTAGATTGTCGATATCTTTTTGCAGCTCTCCCTGCCCTTTGGATTTTACATCACCGGTGCACATTGGTCTTGCGTATTGTGGTGTGCCACCGGAGTCGGCAATGCGTTTAAGGAAACTGGGAAACTGCAGCAAGTCGGCCGGGGCGTTGCGATCACTGTCTCCGGAAAAACCGGTATAGCGATCTTTAACGTAAGTGGCATAGGAAATCTTGGACGTTTCACCATCTGAAACGATATCGATTCCCGCCTGCTTTTGCTTTGCAACGGTGTCGTCTACAGCTTGAGTCATCGCCGCATCGAAAGCACTCGCATCATAAGACTCTTCACGCTCACGCTTAAACAGGAAATCTACGACCTCCTGTGAGCGCGGCAATGAACCTACATGAGTTGTCTGAATCTTTGTCATGGTCTTATCTGCGGTAAATATTAATGTAGTGAAATTGCAGGAATCACAAATAGAAATTATAACCAGTGCGTTGGACCGGCAGGGTCGTCCGTATTGCGCACTCTAAAAAGACTGGCTTCACCTGTCATAGAGGGCTTCAGAGAATAGGGCATACCCGGCTTAATCGCACAAGTGTCGCCTGGCGCGAGACTCTCTTCGCCCTGATCCCATTTCAATTTCCAATGGCCGTGCATCGCCATTAGGATATCGTGCCTGGTACTTTCGATGGTTTGATCAGTGGCGCTTTTTCCGGTGATCATTTCAATCGCAAAGCCGGGCTTGTCTTTAAGCAAACCGTTTTCCCCTAGCACCTCGGCGGGCTGTCTGTCGGCAGCGGCCACCATATCCCAGTATCGTGCAACAAAGCGTTTGGCCACTTCTGCACTGGACGGCTCTATAAGATTGCCGGCTTCAGCTTCAGGCATCAATGGCATCGGTGAGACATCTGGTGGTAGTTTCTGGCCCTGCTTGGTGTCGTACAATACTCCATTGTCGCCTAATACCAGCCCATGATCAGTCGCTTCTTCGATTACCTGCGGCGCCCAGTCCACACCACCACCGGCATCGTCGCCGCCCAGTACCGCCATTATCATTCCATAATCGGTACCAATATTTTCAAAACCGCGAAACATGCCGGTAGGAATATTGATCAGATCACCCTGCTCCAGGGTCACTTCACCGGCATCGCCATAACGCCCCCAGAAAAATCGCCACCGTCCCTTCAGTACAAAAAATACTTCGGCGGTAGTATGGGTATGCAGTGAATTTCGAACCCGCGGTGGCTGACCGGCAGCACCGATGTTAAAGCCTGGTGCGTCATTAATATGAACGTGTTGATCGGGGCTTTCAGAAACACC
>CALLLY010000146.1 GCA_938008205.1 uncultured Granulosicoccaceae bacterium | reverse complement strand
GGCACCTTGTCTCACGCGTTTGCAGGGCGCACGCGCATTCAATAAAAACACAACCTGGACCCCCTATGCCCGTATATCTCGATGAGGTAGAAGCATGTGTTGATCGGGCGCTGGCAACGCTTGGCAATCGCATTGTCATGGGTACACCACTCGGGCTTGGAAAACCCAATCAGCTCATTAACGCGTTTTACCGACGCGCTGTAGCTAACCCTGCAATATCTCTTGAGATTCTGACCGCGTTGTCGCTGGAGCGTCCGCGTGCCCGAACAGATGTAGAAAAACAGTTTCTGGAACCGTTTGTCGACAGACTGTTTGGTGATTATCCGCCATTGGATTACATGCAGGATCTGCGTAATAACACCGTCCCGGACAATATTGTGATCTCCGAGTTTTATATTAAAGCCGGAGCCATGATTGGTGTGTTACCTATTCAGTCCAACTACATTTCAACCAATTACACGTTTGCCGCGAGAGATATCAATGCACGAGGCGTAAATCTGATTGTGCAGATGGTCGCGCAGCGCGAGATTGCCGGTGAAAAGCGCCTGAGCCTCTCGTGCAATACCGATATCACACTTGATCTCTACGAAATGATGCAGCGCCGTGCCAGCGAAGAAACACCGGTGCTGTCTATCGCTCAGGTGCATAAAGAACTCCCCTTTATGCTTAACAAAGCTATCGTGCCGCAGGACTTTTTCGATGTGGTTGTGCATAACGAGGCATACAACACCACGTTGTTTTCAGCGCCTAACTTGTCGGTGAGTAATACCGATTTCATGTTGGGGCTGCGCGCCAGTACCTTGATTAAAGACGGTGGAACTCTGCAAATAGGCATTGGTGCGCTGGGGGATGCCATTACTTATGCGGCTTTGATTCGTCACAACGCTAACGCCGAGTATAGAAAGATGGTTAGCGACGCAGCTGATGATGAAGCGCTGATTGCGGCAACAGGTGGCATGGATGAATTTGCCGCCGGGTTATACGGCTGCAGTGAAATGTTTGTGAACGGATTTTTGCATCTGAGCAAGGCAGGAATACTTAAACGCTGTGTGTATGATGATATTGGTCTGCAGACATTGCTTGATCAGGGAGCTATCAACAAGCAAGTCTCTACCGCCACTCTGGTCTCACTGCATGAGGCCGGGTTGATTGACTCACCGCTTAGCCAGCGAGATGTAGAGTGGCTGGTGCGGTGGGGTGTGCTGCGCGAAAACGTAGCGTACTCTAACGGGATGTTGACTATCGATGATAAGACGATCAGCGCAGATATCACTGATACCAGCAACCTTTCAGATATGACTAAATTCGCCCTTGGGTCAGAGTTAAAGCATGGTGTTTACATGCATGGTGGTTTCTTCATTGGTCCAAAAGATTTTTATGATGCGCTGAATAACCTCAGTGAAGAGGCAATGCAAGGCATCGCTATGGATAGCGTGCGAACTATCAATCGAATGAGTGATGTGCCCTTGCAATCATTGCAGCGACGGCATGCGCGTTTTATCAATACCGGCATGATGGTGACGTTAGGCGGTGCTGTAGTATCCGATGGGCTGGAGAATGGTCAGGTCGTCAGTGGGGTGGGTGGGCAGTACAATTTTGTTGCGCAAGCGCATGAGCTTGACGATGCCAGATCGATTATCTGTATACGCAGCACCAGAGGCCATGGCAAAAAAGCCACATCAAACATAGTGGCTTCTTATGGCCACACCACCATACCGCGGCACCTGAGAGATATAGTTATTACCGAGTATGGCATTGCAGACCTGCGCGGCAAAACCGATGCCGAGATTATTCTTGCCCTAATAAGTGTTGCTGACTCCCGCTTCCAGCAAACGTTACTCGAAACGGCTATTGCTGCAGGTAAAGTCAGCCCTGATACACAATTGCCCGAAGCCTGGTTGCAAAATACTCCGGAAAAGATAGATCGGATTATAGAAAAGTGGCGTCAGGCGGAGTTTTTCCCGCGTTACCCTTTGGGTTGTGATTTCACCGAACAGGAACAGGCGTTGGCGCAATGTCTGCGCGAAGTTAAGGCCTTACAGGCTGATCCGGCCAAACTCGTTACTGCAACGATAAAGTCGCTGTTACACGATGCTGATGATGAAGCCGCGGCGCCGTTTCTTAACCGAGTCGGCCTTGAACATCCGGACTCAGCCAAAGATATGATCCTGCAACAGCTACTGTTACTTGAACTGGAGGACCACGGCTATCTAAAACCGTTGTAACGCAATGGCTGGATCATGTCCTGCTGATAAAGTGCCAAAGCCGCCTCACGCAAGTCGACTGTAGTGCTTGCCGGCAGCACGCCATCCCAGTCGATATTCCTGCTGCAGTACCCATTGCACATATGTATTGCTGTTGGGCCCCGGCCAATACCGGTAAACATGACACCACGGATAGTTTTCCGGCGACTTCTCTATGCGGTCATATAAATAGGTTGCCTGCTCGTCATACCAGCGTTGGTGGCATACCGGTTCGTCTTTATGTGGCCACACATAGGCCGGCATCAGATCCTTATGCAAATGACCCCAGTATGTTTCACCGGCAGCAACGCTTTGCCAGACTTCCCAACGGGTTTCTACATTGTCGCGTTCCACAACAAACCAATGGTGCACTGCGATCAGGCCTATCAAAGGAATCTTTGCAGACCATAAGGAAACTTGTGCTGTCTGGTGGGTATTGGCTGCCCGGTCTTCGGATTGCATTGGCTAACTATTAGCTTTGGTGTTGATGATGAGTGTAAAAATAACGATTAGTAACCTTTGTTTTGCCTAAATTCACAGAAATTATATTCAGATCAACTAGCATCTAAGTCGCACCGAAGAAGTCGCCACCTCAGATAGTTTGTCCAGGTTATGGACAGATAGTACAAAAGCTGTTTTATTCATTGGGGTAGTCTACTTCAGTGGTTCGCTAACAAACAGGATGTTAGCGCCAGACAGTCAGTCAGATGAAGGAGCCACCATGAACAAACCATTATTAGTAAGCACTGTGTTGGGTAGCCTGATTTGCGTAAGCTCGACTCTGCATTCTTCACAGATCAACCAGAAAGTGGCTAATGCCTACAACGATGGCATAGTCAGGTGTTCAAACGCTGAATGCGCACGATACCTGTACGCCTGCTTTCGCTCATTTTCGGCAGGCAGCCTTGACGAGTTTCTGGCCTGCGGCAGTCAGGCGTCGCGTTTAAACGACAACGAATTCGTGGTTGCTGCCACAACTGAGCAAACCGCGCAAAACTAGCCCTAAGCTAGTCCAAAATTAGACTGAGCAAGGCAGTCCGGCGCACTGTGCGCCTGTGATTGCTTTTGCGGTCGGATTGATAGTCCAGGATGCGTTCGGGACCGACTCATCCTTTCCGGCCACTGATGCCGACACAGGCCCGGCAGGATCCTGCTAGAATCGTCCCATCTCCCGGACGTCTCGATCATGCCTAAACCCAAGCCGAAGTACGACTTTAACAAACTCGCCAAGCGACTGCGACGCAACACTGCAGAGGCGATTGTTGATTACAACATGATCGAAGATGGCGATCGGGTGATGGTTTGCCTGTCGGGTGGAAAAGATTCCTACACCATGCTCGACATGCTGATGAGCCTGTCGCGATCAGCTCCTATCAATTTCTCTATCACCGCTGTCAATCTGGATCAGAAACAACCCAACTTTCCGGAGCATATTCTGCCGGAGTATCTGCAGTCACTGGGCGTTGACTACCATGTGATAGAACGCGATACCTATTCTGTTGTTAAGCGTGTTATCCCTGAGGGCAACACCACCTGTGGCCTGTGTTCAAGACTCAGGCGCGGAACGCTTTATGGCTATGCTCAGGAGCACGGCTATAACAAGATTGCACTCGGGCACCACCGTGACGATATTATCGAAACGCTGTTTCTCAATATGTTCCACGGCGGAAGCCTGCAATCCATGCCCCCCAAGCTATTGAGTGACGACAAACAAAACGTGGTAATTCGACCACTGGCGTATTGCAAAGAAAAAGACATAGAAAGTTATTCAGTACAAAAAGCCTTTCCAATAATTCCGTGTGACTTGTGTGGATCACAACCGAATCTACAGCGACAACTCACCAAAGAGATGTTGCAGCAATGGGATGTAAAACATCCAGGGCGCATTGAATCTATTTTCCGATCCATCACTAACGTCAAGCCGTCGCAACTGGCTGATCGCAAGCTATTTGATTTTGAAAGCCTGTCGGTTGACAGAGCCGACGCGGTCGACACAGAACGTGATGAGCAGGTGTTGAACTGGATGCCTAAAAGTTCACTGACTGCAGAAGTAACATCGGACCTAACCGCCGGCTGAAACTAATTGGCCATGCTCTTACCTGAGCAATCATGTGACCGCGTTGTAGCATTTGATAATTTTTGAGCTAAAGACACTGAAGTCTCCTCCCGCGAATATCTGACGCTGTTGGTATGCGGAGTTTATCGCATACGGGTAGAATACCCACAGTCAACACGCCGCGATCTACTCACCACGTTGGCCAGGGGGAATGCATGATCAGTCAAAAACTCAACGACACGCTCACACTCATTACACCGGGCACCCCTGCCGGTGCCGTATTGCGCAGCTACTGGCAACCCGCCGCGTTAACTGAAGAGCTGCAGGGCGAACGGCCGGTCGTTCCTGTACGGCTGATGGGTGAAGATCTGGTGTTGTTTCGTGATCAGCAAGGCGAGCTGGGGCTTATTGGTCGCCATTGCCCTCATCGCGGTGCAGATCTTTGTTTCGGGCGTCTGGAAAACAACGGCTTGCGCTGTCCGTTTCATGGCTGGCACTTCAGCCGTGATGGTCAGTGTGTTGAACAGCCGGGTGAGCCCGAGGGTTCAATGATGCATACCCGCATTAAAAACACGTCCTATCCGGTGATGGAGAAAAACGGGATCGTGTTTGCCTATCTGGGTGACGGTGAGCCACCGGAGTTTCCAAATCTCGATTGTTTTGTTGCGCCTGAATCGCACGTGTTTGCTTTTAAGGGGTTGTGGGAGTGCAATTGGCTGCAGGCACTCGAGGTGGGTATCGACCCGGCACACGCGTCTTTTTTGCATAGGTTTCTCGAAGATGAAGACACTGACAACAGCTATGGCAAGCAATTCAGAGACAAAGCAGAGGGAGCTGAAATTCCAATGACGCAACTTCTGAGAGATTACCCGCGGCCGGACATTACCGTTGAAGATACTGACTATGGTTTAAGGTTAATCGCATTGCGTCAGTTGCACGATGGTCGAACCCATGTGCGCGTCACCAATCAGATATTTCCCTGTGCGATCAGTGTTCCCATGTCCCGCGAAATGATTATTACTCAATGGCATGTGCCCGTCGATAATGAAAACTGTTATTGGTATTCAATGTTTACCAGCTTTGATCAACCGGTAGACAAAGCCCGAATGCGAGAGCAGAGATTGGCTGAACACACACTGCCAGACTACGCACCAATAAAAAATCGCCGCAATAACTATGGTTACAATGCAAAGGAGCAACAAAGCCAGACTTATACCGGTATGGGCATGGACATTAACGTGCATGATCAATGGGCGGTTGAGTCGCTGGGACGTATACAGGATCGAACCAAAGAGCACCTTGGAAAAACTGATGTCGGGATCATTCGTTATCGCAAGAAGCTTAGAGCCGCAATTGATGCGATGCAAAAAGACAATACGACTGAAAGTTTGCCAATGACAAACGGTACAAAACCGTCGTCAGTGTCAGGGCCGGTCTCCAATGACACCATCACCAGTTCGGCTGACTGGCGTGCAGCATTCACCGCCAGTGACGCAGAGAGAAGAGCAAGTTGTACCGGGTGGAATGCTCGACTATCTGACTCGACTATCTGAATAGTGCAGTGGTAGTTAAAAATAAAACGTTGTGGCATACAGGTCAGCACGAGTGTCCGAAGAACTAGCAACAAAGCTCAAACAAAAAATATTGTCGGGAGATCTGTTCCGGTATCAGCTGATAGACGAGTCAGCAGCAGACAATTCGGTAAAACTTGTTGAGCGTATTGAGAAAAGCGGGCTTGAAACTATTCGAGTGCTGTTTGCAGATCAGCATGGCGTATTGCGTGGTAAAACCCTGGTTGCACAGGCCTTCCCGTCAGTTTTAGCGAACGGGCTCGGGGTGCCCGGCACGCTGTTGCTGAAAGATACTTCGCATCGTACCAGCTTCCCGGTATGGACAGATACAACCTCCGAGCACACGGGTCCGCTGGCAGGCGCGGCAGATGTATTACTGGTGCCGGAACCTGACACCTTTCGTGAACTGCCTTGGACAAATAAATCGGCATGGGTATTTTGCAACCCGGTGTTCAAAGATGGCAGCGCTATAGAGTTTGCACCCCGCTCGGTATTACAACAGGCTATCGAAAAACTCGAATCACATAACCTGCAACTGGTTGTTGGTCTTGAGGTTGAGTTCCATGTCTTTGAACTGCTGGATGCCCATCGCGAACATGCCGATACCAGCATGCCCGGCAAAGCACCATTAACCCGATCACTGGCGCAGGGTTATCAGTTTCTTACCGAAACCCGTTACGCCGATCTGGAACCGGTGATGGATGATCTGCGGCACTACTGTGAGCAGCTCAACCTGCCTATCCGTTCCATGGAAGTAGAGATGGGGCCCAGCCAGTTTGAATTTACTTTTGAACCTGCCGACCCGCTTACCCATGCAGATAACATGATGATGTTTCGCACCATGGTGAAGGAAGTGTGTGCAAGGCAGGGCATGCATGCGTCTTTTATGTGTCGGCCCAAGCTCGATAACATCGCCTCCAGCGGCTGGCACCTGCATCAGTCCGTGGTAGATAAGGTTACCGGCAATAATCTAATGATGCCCGAATCTAACGGTAAGTTATCACCCGTTGCCCGAAACTGGATTGCAGGCCTGCTTGCGCATGCTCGAGAAAGCTGTCTGCTCACCACCCCCACCGTAAACGGCTATAAAAGATACCAGCCGTATCAGCTGGCCCCGGACAGTATTCAATGGGGGCGCGACAACCGTGGTGCGATGATCAGAGACTTAACAAGACCGGATGATTCCGCCAGCAGAATAGAAAACCGTGTCGCAGAAACAGCCGCTAATCCGTACTACTTCTTCACCTCGCAGATTCTGTCTGGCATCTCTGGCATCGAACAAAACCTCACTCCCCCTGAAGCGGTCGAAACGCCTTACCACAGCAGCAATGATTCGTTGCCGGGCAGTCTGATTGAAGCGATTGATGCATTTGCTGCTTCACAGCTTTATCGAACTACGCTCGGTGACGGGTTTGTTGATTATCTGGTGACACTAAAGAGCGCCGAGTGGAAGCGTTACAGCATGACTGTTTCTGAATGGGAGCATACAGAATACTTTTCTCTATTCTAGAACTCTGTAGCTAACGTGCAAAATCTACTAAAGTATAAAAGCTGGGCAGACCGCGTATTCTACCAAGCGCTTGCGCAGATTCCTGAAGCAGAGCTGCATCAGGATCGCCCCATGTTGTTTGGCAACATGCTGAGCCTGCTAAATCATGTGTATGCAATGGATGTAGTCTGGAAGTCTCATCTTTCAGGCGCTACCCATGACTACCAGACAAGAAACCCTGAGCGCGTTATTGCGTTTGAACTATTGAAAGATCAGCAGCAACAAATCAATCGATGGTTCGAGGACTATAGCTCAGGACTCTCACCGCAGGATTATCAAGCCTGTATCAACTTTACCTTTATTGGCGGCGGAGCAGGGCAGATGCGGGTAATCGACGCGCTTCATCATATTGTGAATCATGCTTCTTACCACCGCGGCCACATAGAAGGCGTGTTTTATCAGATCGGTGTCGAGCCGCCAACCACAGACATTTCTGTTTTTACCCGGCTTGCCAAGATTCAGTAGGCTTGTTTAGGCTCCCACCCGTTGGTGCCTTGCGGTAACAGATCAAACAAGTGCCACACAGAACAAAAATCATCACCGGGG
>CALLLY010000145.1 GCA_938008205.1 uncultured Granulosicoccaceae bacterium | reverse complement strand
GCAGGAGAAGAGGCCGCCCTGTGGGATGTTTATTTTGGGGCCATTCGTCATGTTTGTATTCGGCACTATACAAAAGAGCAGGTTAATGCCTGGGCGCCGGATGATTTTGATCCGAAAACCTGGCTGCAGTGCGTTGAACGTCTAAACCCTTTTGTTGCCGAGATTGTTGATGACCAGGCGTCAGTGCTGGCTGGCTATACTGATTTGCAGGATGACGGGTTGATCGATCATTTCTTTGTGCATCATAAGTACCAGCGCCGTGGTGTCGCCAGTGCCCTGATGCAGCGAGTGTTAGATGATGCCGCAGACAGGGGTATCAATCGATTGTATTCACACGTGAGTAAAACCGCTCAGCCGCTTTACAAACGCTTTGGCTTTAGCATAATTTCAGAGAATGAACCTGTGATCCGCGGTGTTGCATTGACCAATGCCACTATGGAAAAGCGACTGGATTGATGACGCATTTAAAAGATATTGTGGTGCGTCGAACGGTGGTTTCAGATGCGAAAGCATTAGCAACGATTTACGGCATGCAAAACGCCTGTTCGCAAACATTGCAGTTACCGTATCCTTCGCAGCACTTGTGGCAACAGCGAATCGAAAACACACCGGAGAATATTCATAGCCTGGTGGCTGAATTTGATGGCGAGATTGTCGGTAATATCGGCCTTGTTGTTGAACAGCGGCCCAGAAGAAACCACACGGCTCACATTGGTATGGCAGTGCACGACAGTTTTGTCGGCAAAGGAATCGGCAGTGCTTTGATGACAGCAGTGGTCGATCTAGCCGATAACTGGCTCAATATTCGGCGGTTGGAGCTCACCGTTTACGTCGACAATGAAAACGCTATTGCGTTGTACCGGAAGTTTGGCTTTGCTGTGGAGGGTGAAGCGCAGGAGTTTGCTTTTCGTGACGGCGATTATGTCAATGCCTATTATATGGCCAGATTATTGAACCAGAGCATATAATAGATTCGCAGTTTGATCTGCCAACTGTTTTACTATATAGATTGTCTAAATAAGTCGCTTACGAAGTGAGGAAGTAATGCCGTTTATTGGTCTGTCGCTAATCATCGCAATTATTGCCATTGTGCATGTGATAAAAACCGGCCGGAGTCAGTTGTGGATTATGGTGCTGCTCGCCCTGCCGGGTATTGGTGCTATTGCCTACCTGGTGGTCGAAATACTCCCCGAGTTGCTGCAGGGACGAACCTCTCGCCGGGTAACCGGTTCTGTGTCAAAGGCACTTAATCAGGGCAAAACCTTTGATGAGGCAAAGCGTGATTATGCGCTTTCAAAGTCAGTGCAAAGCGCTTGCAATCTGGCGGATCTGCATTGCGAGCGGGGCGAGTTTGCTGAAGCTGCGAATCTATACCAGAGCACGCTTAGCGGTTTGAATGAGCACAATCCGGATATCATGCGCAAACTAGCCTATGCACAGTTTAAGCTATCGCAGTTTGATCAGGCCAAAAACACGCTCGATAAACTGATCAGTGCCAATCCGGACTATAAAAATCAGGATGCGCATCTGCTGTATGCCAGAACGCTTGCTGAACTTAAAGATATAGACGGTGCTACGGAAGAGTATGAAACGCTCATCCATTACTACACAGGTCCGGAGCCTGCCTATCGATTCGCAAAGCTATTGCAGGAAAACGGCAACCCCGATCGTGCATCTACCTTATTGAAGCAGATTATCGAAAAAGCCGATATGTCGCCAAAGCATTATCGCAGCATGCACTCTGAGTGGATTAACAAGCCAGTCGCGGGTTGTAGGAAAGATGCTCCTCCCGCGGGGACGGAAATCCTGTTCAGGTCAACAGTAGCTGTAACCCTAACGCATTCAGGTGTTTTATTTCGTCCTGAAGATCAGCGTGGGTTAACGCATTGTCTGTTAACCAGCCTTCGTTGATTCCCAGGCATAACCGATTCTCGGATGCGCTAACCTCCATGGCAGGCTCGGCAGTGGTGCCGCGCGTTCGATGAAACAGGCTGGATAATCTCAATAGTGCCAACAAACGCTGGTAGCGGGTACGCTCCGCGTTACTCAATGAGGCGATTGCATCGAGTGAAATCTTTCTGCGGTGATTTCTGACCAGTGCAGAGATCACCGATTGCTCGCGTCGCGAAAAGCCAAGCATATCCGCATGTCTTAACAGGTACTCGCCGTGTTTATGATACTGCGCGTGTGAAACTGACAAACCGATTTCGTGTAACTGGCAGGCACAGATCAGGGTTGCGTGATCCCGTTTTTTTGTCAGGTTCCAGGGTTTGCGAACGGCGTCGAACAGATGTTGCGCTGTGGTAGTAACACGGCTTGCCTGATCCTGATCGATCTGGAAGCGGCGCTGCATTTCTTCCAGTGCATTGTTACGAACGTGAGTTGTGCTGTGTTCACCGGCCAGATCAACAATCACACCTTCACGCAAAGCGCGGTGGCTAACTGCCATGGTGTTAATTTCCAGTGCACGAAATGCTGCGCACAACACGCTAACGCCGCCCAGAATTACCGCGCGTCGGTCGTCACTGATTGAATCGAATTCCAACAGATACTCGATGCCTTTTTTCTGAATCCGTTCTATGAGTTTTTCCAGCCCGTCGAGTGTGATACCACTTTCTGACAGGCCGGATTCTATTAACAGGCGTTCTGTCGCCTTGATGGTGCCGGATGAACCGACACATTGATCCCAGCCATGCTGTAGATACTCCCGAGTCAGCGGACGAACTTCCAGTTGGGACTTTCTAATCGCTTTTTCAAATTGTCTGGGTAACTTGGTGCCTTTGGCAAACCAGCGTTGCGTAGCACTTACGCAACCCATATTCACACTTTCCATAATAGAGGGTTGTGTACCGGTTCCTGCGATGAACTCGGTGCTGCCGCCACCAATGTCTATGACCAGTCTTTTTCTATTGTCCGTGATGC
>CALLLY010000144.1 GCA_938008205.1 uncultured Granulosicoccaceae bacterium | reverse complement strand
GTCGGACTCACCTTGCGTGTGCTGCTGACCAGCAGCTGGGTGTTCAGTTCGCGCTCCAGGTGAGACACATACTTGTTAATCGTCGAGCGAGTCAGCCCGATTTCGCGTGCTGCCGCAGCGTAACCGCCGGAGTCCACCACCTGTTTGAAGGCTCGCATACAATCGATTCTGTCCATTTTCGCGCCTATTGTCTCTAATACGGATGCAGTATGTTTCCATATTATCCTATTGAATCCTTATACGACACACACTACTTTAGTTGCCAGATTAGCTCCCGGATTGAATCGCGAGTTAAATAGAGCCTACAGAGAATGAAAAAGAAATCACAAAACCTGTTTACAACCAGCCATGGCTACATGACTGAAAAAATCAGATCAAAGTACATTGCTATCGCCGAGTTTAAAAAAATACTGCCGGAAGACGCGCATCGTCGGTCAGATATCCTGTCCCTTGACGCGCCGGAAGATCTCAGCCAGCCGATTCAATTCTGGCAGCTGTTTTCTGTACTGGGCCCGGACCGTATCGTACGCATAGTAGAAAACTTCTACGAGCGCGTATTTGCCGATGAAGAATGGTTTAGTTCGGTTTTTTCCAAGGTGAATAGCGTTAACGGGCACATCCGATCACAGGCAGCAATGTGGGCCGATGTGATGGGCGGTGGCCAGTACTATCATGGTGGCGAGTACCGACTTAGCTTTCACCACAGTCATAACGCAATGGCACTCATGAACGACAAAGGCGCTAAGCGCTGGTGTGATCTGATGTTGCAAACTCTGGACGACCCGAACCTTGATCTTTCGGATGACACACGGGTGCGCAGAAGTCTGAATACCTTCCTCAGTTTCTTTATGGATAAGTACGCGGAAGAGTTTAGCTTTAAGGAGACAGGCATGTTTGGTGAAACTAATCCACCGTTCAAGCGTCGCATCAACTTAATGAACCTCAGCGATGACGGTATAGAGGCATTGTCTGAAGAAGAGTTGGGCGATGCGCTGAGCGCGCGTGGTTTTGATCTGGCGTTATTTCCGGACAAGCAGTCAATGGTGAGAAAGGCGCAGAGTCTGTGAGGTTGCCACAATAGCTGGCCAAAATATCGCGACCGCAGTAGATCTTTGTTCTCGGACACGCTCCTGCGAGCCTGCCCGAGAGCTACCGATTTAGTACAGGTTCTTTGAATAATTCGTTTTGCTTTGAGGCAGTCGCGCACGCTCAAGTAGCGATTGCACTGACCAGATGATACCGATGGGGGCGTGGAATTGCGTTGAACCGCAGGAGCCGTTTTACTATGTGAGTGGCCATGGCAGATCGACGGCCCCCTGCAGTAATCCTGCGGGAAAATCGCGCTTGAGTGACCATGCCATAAAGCACATAAAAGCGATACCGGCAGCGGAATAGATCACCGCTCCCATGGCCGTAATGCCGGCGCGCACTCTGAGAAAACTAAACAGGAATATTGCCAGCGCAATTACAAAACCCACGAGTGAAGTGAGTGCGAGGAGTGCCGCAAACCACGCCAGAGTTGACCACAGACCGAAGGTGTTTTCCTTTGCTTCCTCATCAGTTTCACGGTCTGCAAATATGGTATCCGTCTCTGGTGCCAGCATCATTTGAATCAGCAGCACTAATGCACTGACAATTGACACAGTGGCGACAAACATCGGGAACACTCTGTCGACAGCGGCGTAGTCGGGAATACCTGCTGCGTCGTACAACGCAAAACCGATAAAGGCAAAGACAGCGAGCAAGAACAACAGTGGCGCACGCTTTCCACCGGACGGCACCTCTCCTTCAGCCATAATATTTTTAGCCTGCCTCAGTCCTATAACAATCGACAGCACGGTAATCACCAGCAATACCAGTACGATTGGCGACAACACATAGGACAGTCCCGCTTCCATCCCCTGGCGGAATTTGACACCCGCAATCTGGGTGGCGTTGTTGGAATAGTTCTCTACCGGGTTCGACAGCACGAAACCAATCAAAAATGCCGGCCTGGACCAATCGAAGCGACGCATCATGATACCCAGAAACCCAATCGCGAACAGTGCGACCAGATCCATAAGGTCCTGGCCGGACTGAAAAGCCGCAAAGGATATGACCATGAAAATAAACGGTGCCAGCAGCACAAAGCGAATGTTGGTCAGCTTTGAAATTGGTGTCGACAGACAGATACACAGTACGGTGGCCACAACATTGGCGAGTGCCAGTAACCACACAATCGAGTAGGTAAAGTCGAGATTATTCTCAAGCAGTGAAGGACCCACATCAATGCCATTGCCCAACAGGGCCAATGCACCGATGAAAATGGCCATGGAGCCTGAGCCGGGAATACCAAACAAAAGTGTCGGTACAAGTCCGCCACCCTCTTTGGCGTTGTTTGAGCTTTCCGGGCCGATCACACCACGTACATCACCGGTTCCAAACTTACTTTTATCTTTGGCTGACTGTACAGAGTGCCCGTACGCGATCCAGTCAACTACGGAGCCACCCAACCCGGGAATGACACCGACTATCACACCAATTATTGAGCATCTTGCAGAAAGCCACTTATTTGCCCACCAGTCTTTAATGCCATGAATCCATCCACTGCCAAGGTTGGGTTTGTCAGAAATTGCTTTGTCCTTGCGCAGTAGAGCGACTATCTCGGGTACGGCGAAAATCCCCAGTCCTACAATGACGAGTTTCAAACCATCGGTCAGGTACGGCAAGTCATAGCTGGACATGCGCAACTCGCCGTTGAATGGTCCTTCGCCAATGGTGCCGATCAGTAACCCGAGACCTGCGGCGACCACACCCTTGAGCGCTATCCGGCCGGCGAGGATACCCACCATCGACAAACCGAAGATAGATACCATCAGCAGTTCGGGTGATTTAAACAACAGCACGATGGGACGAGCGACCAGTATAAAAAGCGTCAGGAACAGCGCACCGACCAGGCCACCGAACAGAGAAGAGGCAAAAGCTGCGGACAGCGCACGAGCAGCCATTCCCTGTTTTGCCATTGGGAAACCGTCCAGCACAGTCGCTTGTGAGGCTGATGATCCGGGTATGCCCATCAGCACCGAAGCGAAAGTATCAGAGGTAGGGACAACCGCGACCATACCGATCATTAGAGCCAAACCCAGTATCGGCTCCATACCAAACATGAACGGCAGCAACAGCGACAGGCCCGCAATACCACCAAGACCTGGAAACACACCAACGCACAACCCCATCACCACACCTATGAACAAATAGGCGAGCACCACGGGTTGCAGAATTTGTGAAAAAGCTGAGCCCAGCGCGGGAAGCGCATCAAGAAAGAGTTCCATCATTCGCTCCGGAACAGCGTGGACGGGATAAACACGAACGCCACTGAACCGTAAACGGTTCAGTGGCTCGGTTGAACAAAGTATATCTGTTACTGATTAAGCACCAAATAGAGTTTTACTTTAACTCCACACCAAACTCGTCCTTCAGCCAGCCGGTAACAAACTTCTTTGCAGGATCAGGCACAGTGATGGCGTTGGCAAGTGCGGTCTGTGCGCCTTCACCAGTGAACATCGGGTACTTGCCGATTCGCTTTGATGAGATTGAAGCGAAGTCAGGGCGTGCCTTTATTGACTCGAACGCCTTAACATACATATCGATAATTTCCTGCGATGTACCCTTTGGCAGAAACGCGAGTTTTTGGGACGGAAAACCTGCAACAAAGAATGCTTTCCATGCGTCCCAGGCTTCACCGGAAGTTTCACAGCCATCAGTCTTTTCACACACTTCTTTAAAAGAGGGAAGATCAGGGAAGGTCGGGTCACGAACAATGTTGCCTGACTCGTCAAGTGAACCCCACGTCATCATTGGAACTGCTTTGCCGCTTTCCACCATAGTTGCGGAACCGGACAGGTAGCCGGATGAAGTTTGATAATCAATGGTCGCTTCACCGCTTTCAAACATTTTACGGCCATCACCTCGACCTTTAATACCCATCACGTGCTCTACATTCATGCCGAGCATTTCCCAGGCAAGGGCTGGTACCAGATCAAGTCGCGTAGCCCCCTGGTTGCCGTAGATAAAAGTCATGTCTTTCAGGTTGTTCGCAGAGCCGTCAAATTTGGCCCCCGCCTCAGCATTCAGGTAGGCAACGCCGCCGGTACCCGAGGCCATAACCGGAGTCCAGTCTTTGTACTCATAGCGCACGCGAGGATCACCGAGCAGGTAAGGGAATTGGGTAGACCCGGACGAACCGAAAATCAGTGTGCCGTCACCGTCGGATTGTTCCTGAAACCAGTTTGCTCCTTTGGTTGAGCCGGCACCTGGCATAAACCTGACAACAATAGCCGGGTTGCCGGGGAGTGCCTCTCCTAACAGCGGTGCAAAAAAGTTAGCCCACTTTGCCGAGCCACCGGTTTCGGAGAATGGAATGACCCATTCTACAGTTTTACCCGAAAGATCAGCAGCTTGAGCACTGAAAGAACTACCCAGTACAAATACACCTGCAGCCAGCAGACTGGCCCACAACTTCTTGGGTTTCATAGAGACCTCCTTCATGATACGTTTGAATGTGTACACCGCACGGTGTCCGCATGGTGGCCCAGCATGTATACCAAACCTACCTTTCATCAAGCTTTCACTCCCGAAGATTATTCCGTTGCGAATATTGATTGTTGAAGATAATCACCCTCTGGCGGATGGAATAGCGAAGTCGTTTCGCACCGACGGCCACGGTGTGGATGTAATCTATCACGGCACAGAGGCCGATCAGTATCTGAATCGCGAGTCTGCTGATCTCATTATCCTGGATATCAATCTGCCCGGCTTGTCCGGACTTCAGGTGCTAAGAAACCTGCGCCGCAAAAACGTCCAAACTCCGGTGCTGCTATTGACGGCCAGAGCCACTCTGACTGACAAAGTGGACGGACTGGATCTTGGTGCAGACGATTATCTGGAGAAGCCGTTTGATCTGGCAGAACTCAAAGCCCGCGCCCGTGCACTGATGCGACGTGCAGACAAAAGGATTAATGAAGTCATTCGCGTTGGACAATTGGAGTTCGATCCAATAGCGCGACGAATAAAAATTAACAACGAACAGATAGACCTGCCGAGGCGGGAATACGCTCTGGCCGAGATTCTGATCAACGGCCGTGATCGCATTATTTCCAAACACCAGATACTTGATCATCTATATGGATTGGGTTCCGAGGTCGACGAAAAGACCGTGGAGTTATACATTCACCGTTTGCGAAAACGCATTGCCGGCAGCGGCGCAGAAATCAAAACTGCGCGCGGCCTCGGATATAGTTTTCGACTCGTTAAGCGGTAATTGTGGTGAAATCTATACGCACATCATTAACGTTGTGGCTGATGTTGCCACTGGCACTGGTCGCGGCACTGGTGGCGGTTGAAACGTTTTTCCATGCCCGCAAAGTGTCCAGTGATCTGAATGATCGAACCTTGCTCGCTGCATCTCTGACCATACTTGAGCATGTGATCTCATCTAACGGTTCTCTGTTGGCGGAAGCTACCCTCGAATCACTAACAGATTCCCTGGGTGACCAGTTTTTCTATCATGTCCGCGGGCCGGATGGTGCATTTGTAACCGGCTACAGTGGCTACCCCAGACCAATAGTGGAATCGCCCACACTATTACGACCAGTGTTTTATGACGGTGAGCATCTCGGAGAAGCGGTTCGTGCAGTACAGATTCTGCGCGACTTAACCGACAGAGAACTCAATGGCATAACCACCATTACCACATGGCAGCGCTTGTCACAACGCGGTGAGCTAACCTTTAGCCTGTTCGCCCGATCAGTGCTGCGATTAGTCCTGCTGTCTCTGATAGCGGGCATCATCGTATGGTTTGCCGTAAAGGTGGGTATGCGGCCGCTGGCGAAACTACAGGCTTCCATCGACAAAAGATCGGCTTTCGCACTATCTCCGATTCAACAAGAAGTACCGGTTGAACTCTCCGGTATTGTGCACTCGATGAATACGCTATTGGATCGAGTGGCGCGCAGCAAAAAGAACCGTGAAAGATTTATTGGAGACGCTGCCCATCAACTCCGTAACCCGATCGCTGCCATTAAGATTCAGGCACAGTCATCGCTTGAAAATGAATCTGGTGAGGAGATGCGTGCCGGGCTACGGCAAATTCTGGCAGTATCTAACAAGTCGGCTCTGATGGTAAACAAAATGCTCTCCAGCGCGCGAGCACATGCGATGGATGCCGGGCAGTTGACGCGGTTTGATCTCAACGAGCTGATCAATGAGAAAGCAATGGAACTGGCCCCGCTGGCTTTTGATTGCGCTCAGGAATTCTCAGTATCCAGCTCGGCAAAGCATATCTCGATTGAGGGCAATAGAACCCTCCTGGGTGAAGCAATCGGTAACCTGATTCACAATGCAATCCAGCACAACGTGGCAGGTGCAACCTTGTCGGTATCGACGCAAGTGTCCGAGACAAAAGGTTCTGTGGAGGTACTGGTTTCCGATGATGGTGAGCCAATATCTGATGAACATTTCCTGCAGCTGACGCAGCCATTTCGCACGGATGGAATAGATCAGTCAGGGAGCGGTCTGGGGCTGTCGATTGCGAAGGATGTAGCACGTATGCATCAAGGTGAACTACAAGCAAGATCGCGAGGTACGGGGAAGTCGATCGTATTACGTTTTCCGATGGAGCGGGAATACAAGGCGGCTGGATAGAAAACGTAATATCGACTGTTGCAAGTCACACCTGTTTGCTACTGTATGTGCGACGTAGAGAGATCAATGCTCCGGTTCATCATGCTTGAATTTGGTCGAGCGTTTCTTCTGGCTAGTCAGCGATAGGACTATTTGATGTTGTGTATTCAGATGGCGAATAAGTAACGGGCATCAGCAACGGCTGGACCAATTAGCGGTTAAACAATGCTCCCACTATGAGGCAGATAAATTTGATCTGCCTCATTCAGGCTCGAGTATCCCTACCAATGAAACCTGTAGGTAGAAAGCAGTCACTCTAATATTTTGAATATTTATTCACTGCTTATAGTGGCTGCCCGTTTAGTGGCTTACTCGAACGCTATAGTATTGTGCATAAAGTAAAATGGCGATATGGCTTCCTGCTATGCCTGTATGCTTATTGTTGCCCGGCTTTTTCCGATATTTTGGCGTCAAACTTTTGCAGTTCTACTATCACACGGTCGTGCTGACCTTCACCTATCTGTTCATGTTCATCGTCAGCGCGTACTTTGAAAGTAACCTTGCGTCGATCTACACTAATGACCTCGGCAGTCGCAGTCACCCGCATGCCCACAGGAGTAGCTGCCACATGATTGATGTCGAGTCTTGTGCCGACACTTTGATAGCCGTCGGGGAGTAGTCCCTCAATGGCTGTAAGCGCTGCCTCCTCCATCAGCATCACCATGATAGGCGTTGCCAGCACCTTTATTTTTCCACTGCCAACATGGTGTGCCGTATCTCTTGTGCCGACGACGATGTCTGTGGTGGCAGAAAGGCCGGGCTTGATCGATGAGATTTCTGAGTTCACTGGTTTCTTTCTTGTAGCATCAGCGATGGAGTCTAGCATGGGGGTGAGATAGGAAATCTTCTTATTTTCTCCACAATTGGCGTGGATAATAATCAATATACTGAGCTAGTGGGCCACTTGATAAATAGGGTGATTAAATTTTCACAGTTACAGCCGTCAGTGCAAGGCGGAAAAGCGCAGGCATATAGGTCATACGTCGAGTTTTTCCAACGCAGCAATGGCGGCTGTAGCGAAGACAAAGTGTTACCTCATTTGTCAAGCGGCCCACTAGGTTCAATGCATCGCCCAAGGCCTGAGGAGAGAGCATGAGTTCACCTGTCATTAAACCAAACTATATGATTATTTATCGAGTGTTTGTATGTCTCCTGATAGTCCTTCTTTTTGGCAGGGCGCATGGCGATGATCAATGCGCTGCAATCGCCGCATCAGTTGATGCAGCGGGATTTTCCGATTCAGTGACTGTGAGTTGTAATAATAATCACGCACATATTCTCTCCGACACGTACCCCAACCATC
>CALLLY010000143.1 GCA_938008205.1 uncultured Granulosicoccaceae bacterium | reverse complement strand
TTCGGCATGTGGTACGGCAAAGGGCCGGGACTCGACCGCGCCGGTGATGCTCTGCGGCATGGCAACGCCTACGGTGCTTCGCCAAACGGTGGGGTGCTGGTGGTTGCCGGTGATGATCATGGATGTGTGTCTTCTTCTATGCCTCACCAGTCTGATGTCGCGTTCATGACCTGGTTTATACCCACGCTTAATCCGGCAAGTGTTGCCGAATACCTTGAGTACGGTGAATACGGTTATGCCTTGTCGCGTTTTTCCGGCATGTGGGTCGGGTTTAAAGCAATCTCTGAAACGGTAGAGTCCGCCGCATCGTTTGATATCCGGTCAGATCGCAATTTTGCCGTGCCGGATTACCTGCCTCCGGCAGACGGCCTTCACTATCGATGGCCGGATCTGCCTGGGCCGCAAATAGAAGAGCGGCTGGTACACAAGAAGAATGCCGTGTTCGCCTTCACTGAAGCTAACCCTATCGACAAGCATATCTACCATGTGGGGAAGGCGTCCTTTGGTCTGGTAACCACCGGTAAGGCACACCTCGATGCGATGGAAGCGCTGCGACTGTTAGGCATTGGTGAGGTCGACTGCCATGAGCTTGGTATCGATATCTATAAGGTCGGCATGGTATGGCCACTGGCCAGAACTGATGCGCTCAGGTTTGTTCGCGGTAAGCGTGAAGTGCTGGTGATCGAAGAAAAGCGCGGCATTATTGAAAGTCAGTTTAAAGAATACTTCTACGACTGGCCGGGTGATAAACCGGATCTGATGGTAGGCAAACGCGATGAGCAGGGTAATCCGCTGGTGCCATGGACCGGAGAGTTATCTCCGCGGTTGTTACTCTCGATAATCGCCAAACGTCTGCAAAGACTCTTTCCGCATAAAGATTATCAGGCACGCGCAAACCGGATACTGGGCGGGCCAACCTTTTCTATAGAGATTGAAGGGGCCGTTCGCACGCCTTATTTTTGTTCCGGCTGTCCGCACAATACATCGACCAAAGTTCCGCAAGGGTCGAAAGCGCTGGCGGGTATTGGTTGCCACTTTATGGCGAGCTGGATGGATCGCGAAACAACGTCATTAATACAAATGGGTGGTGAAGGCGTTAACTGGGCCGCGTCTTCAAAATTTACCGGCAATAACCATATATTTCAGAACCTGGGAGAGGGTACCTGGTATCACTCGGGATCAATGGCCATCCGACAATCGGTTGCGGCCGGTGCCAATATTACTTACAAAATTTTGTTTAATGATGCGGTTGCAATGACTGGCGGCCAGCCGGTTGATGGTCCGGTCTCGGTGCAGGCAATCGCTCATGCGTCACGCGCTGAAGGTGTTGAACGAATTGTTCTGGTCTCCAGTGATCCGGCTAAGTTCAAACTAAGTGAGTTTCCGCACGGTGTCACTATTCACCCGCGCGGTGAGCTTGATCAGTTACAGCGGGAATTGCGCAACGTACCGGGTGTTAGTGTATTGATCTACGAGCAACCCTGTGCCACGGAGCTGCGCCGTAAACGCAAACGGGGTCAGGCAGAAATGCCAGCCAAAACCGTGATCATCAATGAGCTGGTTTGCGAGGGCTGTGGTGACTGTTCGGTTGCGTCAAATTGTTTAAGCGTAGAGCCTGTTGATACCGAGTTTGGTGCAAAGCGCCGTATTAACCAGTCGGCCTGCAATAAAGACTACTCGTGTCTGAATGGCTTTTGTCCGAGCTTTGTCACGGTGGAGGGGCAGTTTAAAAAACAACCATCAGCACAACTGGATTTAGCACAGTACAAGCTGCCGGAGCCGCAGCTGCCATCACTGCTTAAGCCTTACAACGTACTGGTTACCGGCGTTGGTGGTACTGGCGTTATTACCGTTTCTGCCTTATTAACCATGGCGGCTCATTTGGAAGGACGCGGTGCCAGCGTGCTGGACTTTACCGGCTTTGCACAAAAGTTCGGGCCGGTACTGAGTTACGTAAGATTATCCGAACACCCGGCACAACTTAATCAGGTACGTATCGACGATTGCGAGGCCGATGCGTTGCTGGGTTGTGATATTGTTGTATCGTCTTCCCCCAAGGCATCACGTACCTATAAAAAAGGCATGCTTGCCGCGGTTAACACAGCAGCCATGCCCACCGGCGACATTGTTCGAGAGCGCGATGCCAGTTTAAGCATTGAAGAGCGGTTGCGCAGCATCGGCAACACCACTGGTGCTGCTGCTGTGCCCGCAATAGATGCCAATAAAATTTCCACACGGTTGTTTGGTGACAGTGTATTTGCCAATGTGATCATGGTGGGGTTTGCATGGCAGCATGGCATGTTGCCGGTATCAAAGTCTGCGTTATACCGTGCGATCAACCTCAATGGGGTCGCTGTTGAAAAAAATATACAGGCGTTTGAGTCGGGCAGGGTATTGGCGCATGATGCCGGTGCCATTGCTGCAGTTGAAGATAAACAAACCAGTCTCACCAGGCTTGATGACATCATCAAGGTTCGATATGACTATTTGCGAGCGTATCAAACCCGTCGCTACGCGAACAGATATCGATCGGTCATCACGCGATTTCATGATCAGGTTGCTGATGAGAAGTTAACCGGACTGGCTGCCAGATCATTGTTTAAACTCATGTCATATAAAGATGAATATGAAGTAGCACGGTTGCAAACATCCGATGTATTTAAACAGCAGTTACAAGCGCAGTTCGAGCCTGGCTATTCACTAGCATATCATTTAGCGCCGCCTTTTCTTAGCAGTAAAAAAGACAGCCGCGGCAGACCGCGAAAGCGGCAGTTCGGTAGCTGGATGCGTGGGGTAATGCGTGCCCTCGCACCGTTGAAAATTTTGCGTGGAACACCGCTAGATATATTCGGGTATAGCGCAGAACGCAGAGCAGAGCGTGCGTTAATATCGTGGTTTATAGAAATAATTAACCAGTGCGGTCAGGACAAGTTGTTGGAACAAAAGGATCTGTGGCAGGAGGTGCTGAGCGCACCAATGGACATTCGAGGCTACGGTGTCGTTAAAGAGCAGGCAATGGCATCAGTCAAACGGCAGGTCA